>NZ_JBFUIX010000297.1:0-2950 GCF_056401635.1 Paenibacillus sp. P4_E11
GAATATACAAGACCAAGTCGTAAGGAGCAGCCAACGTTTTGGCTTCCACCATTAGTTCGTCCTTGTGTAAGCTCTGAATTCTACGGATTTGACCGTTGATGATACGAAGATGACGAACGGCTTCGACCACATTGCCTGTCCCTGGTTCACCCTTCGTGCGCAGCATCGCAGCGCCTTCACCGATCCGACGAAGCGCTTCACCAAGATCCTTGGCTCCGCAAACGAAAGGTACGGTGAATTCTTTCTTGTCGATATGGAAAACTTCATCAGCTGGAGTTAATACTTCACTCTCATCAATGTAGTCTGCACCCAGTGCTTCCAATACGCGCGCTTCCACATAGTGACCGATACGAGCTTTGGCCATTACAGGAATGCTGACGACTTTCATTACTTGTTCAAGAATGGTCGGATCCGCCATACGGGCTACTCCACCATGCGCACGGATTTCCGAAGGAACCCGTTCCAATGCCATTACAGCAGATGCGCCGGCCGCCTCCGCGATTTTAGCTTGTTCTGCGCTCATGACGTCCATGATGACGCCACCCTTTTGCATTTCGGCCATACCTTTTTTGACGCGCCATGTACCTGTTTCCATTTGAATTGCCCTCCTGATTCCATTGATGGATCTATGCTTTAATTAGTGTCATGTTCTCTAAAAACTCATTGTACAACAAGGTTTTCGTTTTCACAATACATATTAGAAGAGGTTCTTCAATCCATTTGCAATACCGGAGAATACATCACCGAAAAAGTTTTTGATTGCCCGGAAAAACAACCGGAACCAGCTTCCCTTCTCCATATCCTGCGTCGATACCAGGTTAACCTGCTTCTCCAGACCCGCGTATTTAACCGTAACTTTACCGAGCGCATCACCTGTCTTAATAGGAGCGGATTTCACCTCTTCGTTAGGAGCGGCGGTTACCTCAATCTGAGGAGTCTCCCCTTTCTTCACCACAAAATCGATACCATTCTCCGTAGCAACCGATACTTGTGTTTTTACTCCTTTTTTAATATTCACGGTTTTGAGCGATTCTATTTCACTCTTCGCGCCCAATACCGACTTCATCTCAAAGTTATTGAATCCGTAATCCAACAGCTTGCGCGTCTCCACAAACCGCTGATCCATAGAAGGAGTTGCCATTACAACGGTAATGAGCCGCATGCCATTCTTCACCGCTGTACCTGTGAAACAGTAGCCGGCTTCATCCGTATGTCCTGTCTTGAGCCCATCCAAGCCCGGATACACGTATTTCTTAAAGTTGACACTGTCCTTATTACCTTCCAACATCCAATTCCAATTGATCATCGGATCTTTATCTTTTTCCCGAAATTTCTTAGCTGGAATGCTGGAATACTCCAACACCTCTTTATGCTCATTCAGAATATGGTAGGCCAGCTTGGCCGCATCACGCGCCGTTATCTGGGTTTCCCCTGTCGTATTGTTCGGTTGGTATTTACCCAAATCCGCCCTAGACAGTCCTGTGGAGTTGATAAACTGCGACTTGGGGTTGAACCCTAGCTTCTTGGCCGTGGCGTTCATGAGATCGACGAAGTTTTCCTCCGTTTGAGATACATATTCCGCTAACGCTACCGTAGCGTCATTCGCCGAATAGATCGACATTGCCCCGAACAGATCCTTCACGGTGGACTTCTCTCCATATGCTAGCAAATCCCCGGATCCGATTACATCAGCCGCATACCGGCTAGTCGTAACTACATCATCCCACTTGATTTTACCCGACTTGATCGTTTCCATCACGATATATTCGGTCATCATCTTGGACATACTCGCAGGCGGCAATATCTCATCCGCATTCAGTTCATACAGCACTTGTCCGGTTGTGGCTTCCATCACAATGCCGGCCTTGGCCGCCAGCTTCAAATCTACCGGATCGGCCGCTTGAGCTTGCGGAGCATATAGAAACAATTGCATCATATGAAGTCCAAGTACGCTGCTACCAATGATTCCGAATATTTTGCGCTTCTTATTACTTTCCGACACGCTTCTCCCAACTCCCTATCCTAGTCATAGTTTCTCTTATTGTAACATACAGGGGTAGGGGACAAAAGTTAATAACGAACAGGATACCTTTTACAATACAAAAGGCTCGTCCCCCGCCATATTCGACAAGGGTCGAGCCTCTTATTGTATTGACTTGAAATTATCCGGAGTTACATCGAATAGTTCGGTGCTTCCTTCGTAATCTGCACATCGTGTGGATGGCTTTCTCTCAAGCCTGCACCTGTAATGCGAATGAACTGCGTATCGTTCTTAAGCTCTTGAATCGTTCTGGTGCCACAATAGCCCATCCCCTGAATCAAGCCACCAACCAATTGATGAATCGTATCCTTCAATGGTCCTTTGTAAGGAACACGGCCTTCAATCCCTTCAGGGACAAGCTTAGACTCGTTTTCTTGAAAATAACGGTCCTTGCTGCCTTCCTTCATCGCACCGATCGAACCCATTCCCCGGTACACTTTGAACTGACGACCCTGGAATATCTCTGACTCCCCTGGGCTCTCTTCTGTCCCGGCGAACAAACTACCGAGCATCACCGCATCAGCACCTGCTGCTATCGCTTTAGTGATCTCACCTGAGTATTTGACCCCACCATCGGCTATAATCGGTACGCCGTATGACTTAGCAACTGTAGCGCAATCGTAGATCGCAGTAATCTGCGGAACCCCGATACCAGCAATAACGCGAGTCGTACAGATGGAACCCGGCCCCATTCCTACTTTGACAATAGAGGCTCCTGCCTCGATCAAATCCCGGGTAGCTTCCCCTGTTGCCACATTGCCTGCTACAATCGTCAAGTCTGGGAACGTGTGTCTCAGCTTACGAACAGTCTCCACAATGTTAATATGATGCCCGTGTGCGGAGTCGACAACGACGAGATCCGCTCCTACCTTCACAAGCGCTGTAGCCCGTTCTAAGGCATCCTTAGAG
>NZ_JBFUIX010000298.1:0-2945 GCF_056401635.1 Paenibacillus sp. P4_E11
GAGATAATCTGTCCGGACGTGCAGAGGAGGAATGAACCATGATTCTCCGTATCCGAAAAAAACCGACCGCCGCCCTGCGGAGAGGGGGGACGGCGGTCAGGAGAAAGAAGAAGAACAAGACGGCTTCGCCGTTATATGGAAACCGACCGAGAACCAAGAAATGGGGGAAGAAACGGATCAGGAGTCGGTTATACGACCGAGGCTTCAATGTAGGCTACAAATCAGGCTTCAAGCTGGGACTCTCTCAAGGATTTGAGGATGGGTTCGAATATTCGTATAAGGAAGGATAATGGACATCCGCTTATTTTTCCAGGAGTTCTCATGGAATTGGTGCATCCACCCATGTCGGTCATACAGGCTCTATCATAGCGTATTGTAGGACTTATGCCGAAGGGAGTGAACGGTTTGACTTTATCCAGCATTCTTCAAGCCAGGGAGAGACTTCTCGGTCTCTCTGCAGAAATAATCGGCGTTAACCAATACGCTGACCGATGGGTACCGTTTCATGCGAGCATCACGATGCGTGGGGATCCGGATGACCCGATCCGCATCCTTCTAATCCAAGGCAGTCATCCTATTCCCCATTTCTTTGAACGGCTGCATGTGACCGCCTTCGTTAACGGAGTCCGGATGGAGACGTATGAGTTGCCGAGCGCATCGTTCGTACTCGAAATTCCTCTCTCCTGCAATCTTACCTATTGTACTGTGGAATTACACACTAGGGAGAGATTCAATCCTTATGAGGTGTTGGGGGGCGGCGATAATCGGGATCTGGGCTTTGTTGCGGAGCTTATCGCTCCGATCACGGAGCGGGAACTTGCCCATTACAAGTCCTTCATACAGGAGGAATCGGGATGATTAAACGGAGGACTGCACTGCGTAAGCGTCATAAAGCTAGGATTGGACGCCGTCGAACAAAAGCCACCCATAAACGGGGTTCCTTGATGCGGGTAAAACGCAGACGAATCCGGCTCCGTCTGCGGCGCCGGTTCGCCGGTCTTCCTTCGGTGAGCGTCGTGATGCCGTCGTACAATCAGGCCACTTATATCAAGGAAGCGATTGAAAGCGTGCTTGGTCAAACCTATCCGCGTCTCGAGCTAATTGTTGTAGATGGCGGTTCGACGGACGGAACCGTTGAAATCTTGAAACGATACCGCACCAACCATCCGACTCGCTTCCGATACGTTTCAGAACCGGACAGAGGTCAGACACACGCACTGAATAAAGGCCTTTCCATGGCTAAGGGCGACGTCCTAGGGTGGTTGAATTCCGACGACCGCTACCATAAGGGTGCGGTCCTCAAAGCCGCAGCGGCGCTGCGTAAGCATCCGGATTGGGCGCTTGTATACGGGAATGCCAATTATATCAACGAAAGCGGCACCGTACTATATCCGTATCCTACGAAGCCGTTCGACCGTGATTTGCTGGTCGAGGAATGTTTCATCTGTCAGCCGAGCGCATTCCTGAGGAAAGATGCGGTAGTCAAGGCAGGGGGATGGGATGAATCGCTCCGGTTCTGTATGGATTACGATTTGTGGGTACGGCTCTCGAAGCAGCATTCCGCAGGGTATATTGCCGAATGGATGGCCGATTCCCGCTTGCATGAGGAGAGTAAAACGATGCTCATCTGGAAGGATGTCGGTCTTCTTGAAGTGTTCCGAATGAGTTGGAATCATTACGGAGCCATAGCGAACAGGTGGTTGGCCGAATATGCGCACCACCATTGGACAAAAGGGGTCTTCTGGTTGATGAAGCAGTACACGGCTTACGATGTGTTCGGGCCCATGCCGAATATAGCCGCCACTAACCGATATCAAGACGGTTGGTTTTCCGATGATGCCCAGTTGCAAATCGAAGGATCGGTCGCACAGGTTCATACCGTTCTTATGAGTGGTCGGCATTCTTTGCCTGACTTATATGGTCAGCTTCATATAACGGCCTTCGTAAATGGATGCCCTGTCCAGTCTTATGAGGCACCTGCGAACTCGTTCCTGCTAGAGATTCCCGTTCACAGCAGTTTGCCGATCGTAATTGTAGATATTCATACCGAAGAAGGCTTTTGTCCAGCAAACTTTCACCTATCATCCGATCAGCGGGAGCTCGGGTTTGTAGCGGAGGAGATACTTGCCCTTAATTCCAGAGCCTATGACTTCTATCGTGCTTATCAGCAAAGCCCTCACACCATTCCATTGTGGTTCGGCAATTCCTAGGGAAAGGAAGGATGACAAAAGTATGTACACGGCCTCAACCAGAATCATAGTAACCGGAGGAGCAGGATTTCTAGGCCAACATGTCGTCAAGCAGTTAAAGCATCAAGGATTGTCCAACTTGTTTGTGCCGAGGAGCAAGGATTATGATTTGCGAAAGGAAGACCACATTCGCACGATGCTGCAAACGATCCGTCCGGATATGGTCCTTCATTTGGCGGCAGTCGTGGGGGGGATCGGGGCCAACCAGAAAAATCCAGGGAAATTTTTTTATGATAACGCCATTATGGGCTTACAGCTGCTGGAGCAATGTCGGTCGGAAGGAGTAGGCAAGTTTGTTGGAATCGGAACGATTTGCTCCTATCCGAAGTACACTCCCGTTCCCTTCGAAGAATCCCAGCTTTGGAACGGGTATCCCGAAGAAACGAATGCTCCATATGGATTGGCCAAAAAAATGATGCTCGTTCAATCCGAGGCTTACCGGCAGCAATACGGCTATAATTCAATATTCCTGCTTCCCGTGAATCTCTACGGTCCTGGGGATAACTTCGATCTGGAGAGCTCCCACGTCATTCCGGCCATCATTCGTAAGTGTGAGGAAGCGATTCAAGGGGGAGATCGTTCCATTACGTTATGGGGAGACGGGCAGGTGACGAGAGAGTTTCTCTACGTGGAGGACGCCGCAAGAGGCATCGTGCTGGCCGCTCAGCAGTATAACTCCTCTGATCCGGTCAATCT
>NZ_JBFUIX010000299.1:0-2945 GCF_056401635.1 Paenibacillus sp. P4_E11
TGATGTCTTTAAAGAGAGTCTGTCTTGTTTCTACCCCTTTATTTAATTGCGTATAGATTAGCCCATCCAGTATAAAGATCACTATACTGCAATAACTAGCTGCTACCGGATCGTGAGTAACCATCATAAAGGTTGCCTTTCTTTTCTTATTTAATACGCTCAGTTTGTTTAACAAATCCGAAGCTGATTTAGAATCAAGTGCACCTGTGGGTTCGTCAGCGAAAATAATGCTTGGTTCATGAATAAAAGCTCGTGCAGCAGAGGTGCGTTGTTTTTGCCCCCCCGAAATTTCATTTGGATACTTATTTTGCAGATCAACAATCCCCAATTCTGTAGCAAGGGCTTGGAATTTCTGCTCAGCTTCTTTTTTCGGCGTCTTTGTAATCGATAACGGTAAAAGGATATTCTCCTTGACTGTCAGTGTATCTAATAAGTTGTATTCTTGAAAAATAAAACCTAAATGATTCTTTCGAAATTCAGCTAACTGCTTTTCCTTCATGCCAGAAATTTCTGTTCCTTCGATTTTGATCGTGCCGTTGCTAATCTTATCAATTGACGAGAGAACGTTGAGCAATGTCGTTTTCCCTGAACCTGATGCGCCCATGATACTAACGAATTCACCTTTTTCAATGCTAATATCCAGACCACTTAATACGTATTGCTTATTAAATTTATTACCATAGCTTTTATGGATTTTATTTGCTTCTAGAATTACCATATCGACACACTCCCTTTTCTCAATAATGTTATTATAAAAGGGTTTGCGTGACTTATCCTTCGATTGACCGAACAAATCATATAAGCATGTGACATTGTTGTCACACGCTTGTGATACGAACGAAGTCATTTCTTTGTGGAAAGGTTAATGTAAAAGTTGTTCCTGCTCCAAGTTCTGATTTTACTTGGATATGGATGAGCAATGACTGTGCTACTTTTTTGGCTAAATATAACCCCATGCCTGTTGCGGCATTGTCTTGATGCATGGTCGTTGATGTAAAACCTTTATCGAATATGCGAGGTAGATCTCTGGGGTCGATGCCGCSTCCACAATCTTTCACCTCAAGGATGACCTGATCAGCTCGCCGATAGTTGGTAATCATGATATCAGAGGCATGGCTATATTTCACTGCGTTTGTTAAGAGTTGTCTGATGATAAAGGCCAGCCATTTGGCATCACTAAGCACTTCAGCCACTTCTAAATGGATGTCAAAGCCGATCCCTTTTTGAATACACCATGATTGTAAGGTTTTAATTTCATTGAAAATAATCGTTTCTACATCTGTATGTTCCATATACAAATCATTTTCAATAAACGGTATACGCCTTTGATGGAGCTGTTGATCAAGCAGGAGATGAATTCGCAGCCATTCATAAGTTAAATGCGTTTTCATCATTTCGTCGTCTAAGCGGTCGATCATTAAATGCATGGCGGTCAGCGGTGTTTTAACTTCATGAATCCAAGAAAGGATTTCATCTTTCTCTTGCTCTAAAGTCATTAGATTTTGCGAAGCAGCCTGTTTCAGGAGTTCGACTTGGTTCGTCATGCTTTTTTCAATGATTTCTTCAAAGGGACTATCTGCTCCGGCTATACTTGTTAAATCAAGATTGTTGTCCCGTTCTTCTAAACTTTTGTAAAATTTCGTTTCTTTATTGTAGCGAATAACTAAGAAGATCGTAAAAAAGATCATCGATAAAAAGACAAGATAGAGGATGGACTTGAGTGGGATCGCCGAATCAATATAAGCGACGAAGACGATAAACAGCTGCTGGAGTATAAAGAGCAAGATCCAGCTGCGTCTTTCCCTGACATAGTTATTAATCAAACCCATTCGCCTCTTCTGCAGCCATATAGCCTTGCCCGACTTTCGTTTCAATAAAGCGCCCTAGATCAAGCTCATCCAGCCTTTTTCGCAGACGATTTACATTAACTGTAAGGGTATTGTCGCTTATAAAACGCTTATCATCCCACAAACTATTGATTAGCTCCTCGCGGCTTACGATCTTATTCTTCTTCTCGATGAGCAATTTTAATATGAAAATTTCATTCTTTGTAAGCTCGACCGATCCTGCCTCATTGGATACTACATTTTTCTCATAATCCACAGTTGCATCGCACCATGATTTGAGTTCGATTTTGTCCGTATTGTAATTGTATACGCGTCGAAGAATCGCTTGTACCTTTGCAATGAGTACATCGAAATGAAAGGGCTTCTGGATATAATCATCAGCTCCAAGCTGCATAGACATGACTATATCCGTAGGGTGATCGCGTGATGATAAAAATATAATCGGAATGTTAGAATGAGCTCGAATCATTCTACACCAATGAAACCCATCGAATTTGGGCAATTGAATGTCAATAATGACCAAATCAGGTTTAATATCTGTAAACTCTTGAATGACTTTACTAAAATCATGAATACCATAAACATCATAAGACCAATGCGCTAATCTATCTCGAATCTCATTAAATAGCGTTGTGTCATCTTCAATTAACAAGAGTTTGAACAAATGGTTTCACCACACCTTTAGCTTCTTCTGCAATTAATTGTATAGTAAAACCTTTTTGCATGCTATAAAGGGTGAATTTGGATTAAAGCTTTTCAGCGCCGTCACTATTTCACACGAAATCGTAGTCGCTATAAGGCAGCCCTTTAACAGAGACATCAATTTTTCGTTCAACGAATGAGTTCGACCGTGGAGGTTGAGAACTTTGATCACGTTCCTGATGGCTTTGAATGTTTAACAATTCCATCACTCCCCAGTGGATTTTGTTCTGTCACGTTTGAACGGCAACTCATGTCGGTTCCGTTTCTTTCATAATCCTTTCATAGGGTTCTGTTACTATTCATGCATGAGAGGTTTGGTCGTGTGTCTCGCACCAGGTTGACGCGGACACTTCTCATGGTCTGTTGGATATTGAATTGAATGGAATGGGGAAATGG
>NZ_JBFUIX010000300.1:0-2926 GCF_056401635.1 Paenibacillus sp. P4_E11
CCACGTGCTCTTCACGATCATTTTGTAAGTCATTAGATTAATTAACCCCATTAACCAAAACCATCACTGAAAAGAGGGATACCCCATGGCAACTGCATTGCCGAAAGTTCCGGTCGTTATCGTCGGAATGGGATTTCTCGGAGGCATCATTGCCGCCGAATTAACCAAGACAGGAGTCAAAGTAGTCGGACTGGAACGCGGGAAACCCCGGAGTACGCAAGATTACTTCATGGTGCATGACGAACTTAGGTACAGCCAAAGGTACGATCTCATGCAGGACTTGTCCAAAGATACAATATCTTTTCGCAATACGGAGAAGGTAGCGGCTGTTCCGATGAGGCAATATGGGTCCTTTCTAATGGGGGAGGGGCTCGGCGGTGCAGGGATACACTGGAACGGCCAAACGTATCGTTTCTTACCGTATGACTTCGAGATATACAGCAAGACGGTGGAGCGGTACGGCAAGAACAAAATCCCGGAAGGGATGACTCTACAAGACTGGGGGATTACATACGATACGCTCGAGCCATATTTCGACAAATTCGAGAAGATGGCGGGCATATCCGGCGATCCGGAACAGAATCCGCTTGTCGGCAAGCGCTCCAACCCGTTCCCTACGAAGCCGATGGTAAGAACCCCTATCCTCAAGTTGTTCGAAGAGACAACGAAGAAGCTGGGGTACCATCCTTATATGATGCCTTCAGCTAATCTGTCCGAGCAATATACGAATCCGGATGGGATTACTCGCGCGGCTTGTCAGTATTGTGGATTCTGTGAGCGGTACGGCTGCGAATATGGAGCCAAGGCGGATCCAGTCGTCACGGTCATTCCTGTAGCTGAGAAGACTGGCAATCTGGATCTGCGCACTTATTCCAGTGTCACGGCGATCAAACATGACGGCAAGAAAGCAACCGGTGTCGTGTATGTAAATACCGTGACGGGCGAAGAATTCGAACAATCCGCCGATGTGGTCATTCTGGCCAGTTACGTGTTCTCTAATGTCAAGCTGCTGCTAACTTCGAAGTTAGGTAAACCATATGATCCTGCCACTGGCAAAGGCGTAATTGGCAAAAATTACGCTTATCAGACGAACGGAGGAGCAGCTACCGGATTTTTCGATGAGAAGCAATTCAATCTGTATGCTGGAGCTGGATCGCTCGGAATGGAGATTCCTGATTTCAACGGGGATAACTTCGATCATAGCAATCTCAATTTCTTGCATGGAGCCGGAATTCGTATTTCCCAAACCGGCCAACGTCCAGTCGCGACAAACTCCGTCCCCAAAGGTACTCCATCGTGGGGAAAGGATTTCAAGCAGCAGTCGATCAAATACGCCAACAGTGTCTTGGCTGTATCTCCTCAGGGCAGCAGTTTGCCATGGAGGCATCATTACCTGGATCTGGACCCTACATATAAGGATGCCTATGGATCTCCTTTGGTTCGGGTTACGTTCGACTTCGAGGAACAAGACCGCCAGATGATCAAATTCGTCGCCGGGAAGACGGCGGAGATCATGAAAGAGATGAAGCCTACTTCAATGGGCTCGGCCGATCAGCTAGGGCCGTATAACATTGTGCCTTACCAATCCACGCACAACACTGGCGGCGCCATCATGGGGGCCGATCCTTCCACCTCTGCTGTCAATAACTACATGCAGATGTGGGATGTGGAAAATCTGTTCGTCGTCGGTGCATCAGCATTCCCGCATAACGGCGGCTATAACCCAACAGGGACGGTCGGCGCACTTGCTTATCGCTGTGCAGAGGGGATCACGAAATATATGAAGACGGGTGGCATCCTCGTATAACGGATGGACCAAGCCTATAGCTTCAGGAGAGGAGGTTGGGATGGAGCAGGACGATTGGATCTTTCACCTGACTGAAGTTCGTAAGCGGATGATCGTAGTGGCCGGATGGTTTATCGTGACACTCTGTGCGGGATTGTACGTATCGCCGGCTATCCTGCGATTCATCAAGGCTCAGCCATCGGCGGAACAGATTGAATGGAACGTGTTCTCGTTCACGGACGGGCTCATGATCTATATGAAATGTGCGCTGTTGTTCGCATTGTTGTTCACATTGCCGCTGCTCTTGTATCAGCTATGGGCATTTGTTCGCCCGGGATTAACAAGTTCAGAAGCGAAGGGTACGCTGCCCTATATCCCGGTCGCCTTCGGCTTGTTCCTGTTCGGCATGTCATTCAGTTATTGGGTCGTATTCCCGATGATGCTGCGGTTCATGAAGAAGATGAACCGTTCGATCGGCGCGATCGAGACGTATGGAATTGACCGATATTTCGCCTTCTTGTTCGAT
This sequence comes from Paenibacillus sp. P4_E11, assembly GCF_056401635.1. Lineage (NCBI taxonomy): Bacteria > Bacillati > Bacillota > Bacilli > Caryophanales > Paenibacillaceae > Paenibacillus > Paenibacillus sp. P4_E11. Next base: position 2,313 of record NZ_JBFUIX010000300.1, read on the forward strand.
ATCGTCTTCCCGATGGCCGTTGCATTCGAGCTGCCTGTGGTCATGCTGTTTCTAACGAGAATAGGTCTACTCACACCGGATCGGATTAAATCGACGCGCAAATATGCGTATCTCGGACTGGCCATTACAGGTTCTTGTATTTCACCGCCTGATATGGTTTCCCACTTGTCAGTAACAGTCCCGTTAATTTTGTTATTCGAGATCAGCGTCTTTGTATCGAACCGTCATTGGCGGCTCGCGATACGGGCTAATGCTACTAACAGTTAGTTCTATTGCTTCGAAGGAACAATAATAAGGATCCCTATAGGAGGAAAATACACATGTTTAACAACATCGGTGTCTCAGGGTTAGTGTTGATATTGGCTATTGCCTTAATCGTCTTCGGACCCGCGAAGTTGCCGCAATTAGGCCGGGCGTTCGGTGATACGCTGCGCGAATTCCGCAATTCCACACGTAATATTGTGGACGATGACCAGACAGAACCGACTGAAGTCAAGAAACTAAGCTAGAGGCAAGACTCGATTAGGCAGCTGATCATAGATATCAGCTGCCTTTCTCGTTCATGTTGTCACTGAAATAACACTACTCGACCAAAAGAATTCGCATTATAATGG
>NZ_JBFUIX010000301.1:0-2900 GCF_056401635.1 Paenibacillus sp. P4_E11
GTTGAACATAGCGCTCCATGAGTAGGGATGACCGTTGCCGTCCACCATGCCAATCATGGCCAATCGAATCGGAGTTCCTCTAGCAATTGGAAATGTTCCCTTTCCCGCTTCCTTGCTGTTCATCGTCGTTACCTCCTAAATTCTTCGCGACAGTTGAGCAGCACTGCTCGCTACTGCTAGGCTAAGCTCTTGAATTCTGTGGCCGATACCGAAACCGCTGACGCTAATCGCGGCTACCCATTCACCACGCTTGTTTCGGACCGGAACCGATACACAATGTACGCCGATCGAAGACTCTTCACGGTCTACTGCATACCCCATCTGCCTGACAAGCTCAAGCTCCTTCAAGTAAAGTTCCAGGGAGTCGATCGTATGGCTGGTAAGCTTCTGGAAGGTACAAGATTTCAATATTTCCCTGACTTGATCTTCCGGTAGCCAAGCCATCAAGCTTTTTCCCAAGGCCGTATTGTAGACCACCCTTCTCTGGCCGACCTCACCGAAAAGATATTGATGATGATCCGGTTCTACATTGACCAGGTACAACACGCTACCCTGATCCAGAATGGCGAGATGCGCCAATAATCCGGTCTGCTGCACCAAATCCGCCAATACCTTCCTGCCTTCCACCGTTAGTTCAGTAGAATTGGTATAAACCGAACCCAGCTCGAAAGCGGTAGGCCCGATGATGTAGCGATCGGAGTCTCTCAACTGCTCTACGAATCCGTGATCTCTAAGCGTGAGCAGGAAGCGATGGACCGCACTTTTATTCAGGCCCAGCATACGGGCAATTTCGCTTACACCCAGAGCACGTTTCTCCGTTATGAAACATTTCAATATATTCAACGTCCGATCTACCGATTGAATTCTGTAATAAGGGACGTCTTTCTCGACTTCATCATGAGTCTCTGACACAGCACACTCAACTCCTTTTCACGGTCATATTATCACATATAAACAGAATATACCACACTATAATATAACGTGTCATATAGTGAGACGATAAGTTTGTGGAAAGTGTTCTCCTCGATGCGTGGAGTTCAGATCGTACAAAGCAAAAAGCCCCTATTCCTTAACAGGGGGCCGAGTAAAGATTTTATTTGCTCACAAATAACCGGTATTATTTCGTCATCCTCATGAACCAACGTGCCTTAGAAATCGAGGAATACCGCTTTAATAGTCATCTTATACTTCCGTTTGCTGAGTATGCTTCGAGATCGCCTTTGGATGCAGGTCTGACTTGATCAACTTCCTGTTTATTCCATTTCACTACCCTATAGCTGAACGAGGCTACCAAGTAATTCGTGGTAGCCTCGTGATGTAGCTTTATTGAGGACTCGTGCCCGTAGCTGACAGTTTTGGACGCTAACATCTTCCATCGGGTAATAATGGAATAACTTTCAGAGGAGCTGGAAGAAGATACGAAGATGTTGTGTTGAAAACAAAAAATATCCAATTAGTATTAGAATGCCTTTTTCATGGATGACCTCAAAAACCAAAGGAGGATTACAGTACAAATTTCTCAAGTGCTAAAGCAACACCATCGTTATCATTTGATTCGGTAACGTATTTAGCACAATTTTTTAGTTCGGTTATCCCATTACCCATTGCAATTGGAAATCCGCACATATGGAAAAGTCCCAAATCGTTAAAATCGTCTCCGAATACCATTACATGTTCAGAGTTTATCCCGATATCATTTAAGACCCACTGCACAGCATTTTCTTTTGAAGCTGATTTATGCATAATTTGAACCAATACTCCTTCATCAGTTGCGATTACGTTAACTTGGTCACCGAATTGCTGGATAAGTTCTTCCCATGTGCTGTAACCAACAACGAGTATTTTGGTCGGAGACATTGAAAAGATAAAATCGTAATCGACTACTTGTGGTTTAGAATCACTCGAACGGGCACCAAACTGAGCACACTCTGAGTCGGGAACTGGTGTGCACGTATACCATGAGTCATTTACTTCATATGAGATTGTTGGGTGGTGCTCGTTTAGCCCAATGAATTTAAAAATCTGTTGGCTAATTTCTGTTGGGATACTAATGTGCCGCTGAATTTGCTTAGATTTGCATGTTACTAAGGCACCATTGTAGAAAACAATGTAATCTACAAAAGGAATATCCTTTACGAATTGTTTAGCGACTCTAGGCGGTCGTGCTGTAGCAACAATAATTTGAATTCCGGATTCAAAACACTCTTTAACTGCACGATAATTCCGAGGAGATATGGATTTGCTACTATCAAGTAATGTTCCATCCAAGTCTAATACAATTGCCTGTATTTCTGACATCTACATCCCCTCATTCTATAGTTAAATTCCTCCAATTATATCCTAATAACGGTGCTAATGGTAGCCGCTTTCATTTGCGTTTTATCTTGACCTTTTACTATATCCCTAATCATTTGTAAAAGAGTTACCACATCACCAATTGATATCAATTAATTCATATCCGTTTATCGAGAAGGCTCAATTGCGGCCACATTATGCTCGCGCAACACCGTATCAGAGGTGTTGGCCCGTGCAAATCGAAAGGAACTGACATGGCCGCTACCAGAGGATCTGACGGATGAAGATCTGTCGCTTTTGTTGTTCCCAGAAAAAGCCCAGTCGTCCTCGCAGTCGCGTAAGATCCCGTACTGTGAGCAGATCCATCGAGAACTGGCCAAGAGCGGTGTTACGCTCAGCTTGCTCTGGAGCGAATATTGCGAGATTTGCCGCCTGAATCAGGAAATCCCCCTTCAGTACACCCAGTACTGCAATTACTACCGGAAGTATGCGGCAACGACCAAAGCAACGATGCATTGGACTAAGCAATCCAAAAGGATAGACTTACGAGTGGGGGAAACATACGTAAAAGTTACTCGAGAATATCCAAAAGCCCAATACTACAC
>NZ_JBFUIX010000302.1:0-2898 GCF_056401635.1 Paenibacillus sp. P4_E11
AGCTTGGACTGCTGAATAGTCCGAATGCGATTATATTACCTGGAATTTTCGCAGCTTTCGGTGTGTTTATGCTCAGGCAGTTTATGCTGGATATTCCATATGCCTACATAGAAGCGGCCAAGATGGATGGAGCCGGTCATTTGCGAATTTTCTATAAGATTATTATTCCGATGATCAAACCGGGTCTGGCTTCACTTGTAATCCTCCTGTTCGTCGATTATTGGAACATGGTGGAGCAGCCGCTTATTTTTCTGGACGATCCGTTCAAGCAGCCGCTATCGGTTTATTTATCCAGGATTAATGGTGAGCCGGGGATAGCTTTCGCTGCATCCATGCTCTACATGGCTCCGATGGTGCTGCTGTTTCTGTATGCGGAAACGTATTTCATTGAAGGTATTCAATTGTCCGGCATCAAGGGGTGATTTTTGTGAAGCTGATGTTTACGAGTAAACTTTCCAACGGAAAGTTCTTAGGAGGAAAGACGGGATATGGAGTTAGAAAAAGAACTGGGTGATCGCAGGCGCAAACGAACCATTCAAGTTGTGTTCATTTTTTTTATAGGATTGTTAATCTTTTTTACGTTGTTTAGCAATACACTGCAGTCGCTGACCTTGCCGAAAGTGAGCACGGAAAAGCCGGCAAACGGAAGTCTTTTATTTACTATCGAAGGCAGTGGCATGCTGCAACCGTTCGCCGAAGAGAGATTATCGAACCCTGCGGGCTGGAAGGTCCAGAAGATTCTCGTAAAAGAAGGAGATCTTGTGAAGAAGGGGCAACAGCTAATCACCTATGACAGTAAATCTGCCAAACGAGAATTGGAAGATGAAATAACCAATTTGGAAAAGCAGAAAATCGAGCTGCACAATATTCAAGATCAGTACATCCAGTCGGTTATGGGAGGGGACGAACTCAAGATTCGGAGTGCAAGACGCGATATCGAAACGCGTAAGCTGGATCTAGGCACGCAGGAACGTAAAATTAACGAGCTGAGTGATCGTCTGGCAAGCCAACAGGAAATCACCGCTCCTTACGATGGCATTATAACGAAATTGAATGCTGTGGAAGGGTTAACATCAGCGGGAGAACAGGATGTGCTTATCTCGAACAGCAGCCTAGGTTATCGATTGGAAATTATTGCTGATTCCAAGCTATTGTCCAGTTTAGGGATATCGATCGGTGAGTTGATAGAGATCGAGGTACATAATGTTCAAGAACAAAAGACCCGCATGGTCGACGGTACGATTGATGAACTGGCAAATGCAGTACCGCGAACCGAGAACTCGGCTGGTGATGAGACGGGGAAGACCATCATGATCCCTCAGAAGGCCCTTCGCTTAAAGGTTGTTGATTCCGAACTGAGAGGGGGTGAGCAAGCAGGGATCAAACTCCAGAAACGTTCACGCCAAGAGGGATTGGTCATTTCCAATGAGGCTATTCATCAAGACCGTGACGGTATATTCGTTTATAAAATTGAAGAACAGAGAGGAGCATTAGGTAATATCTATGTTGTCCGTAAAGTCCGAATCCAGTACAGGGAAACGAATGGCAAAGAAACGATGATTCAAGCGGATAGCCTCTATGAGGATGACCTGATTATTCTGGAAAGCAGTGAGCCCTTACAAGACGGAAACCGTGTTCGTCTGCAATAGATATGCATGTAAGTGGAAAAATTATAGGAGGAATTCATTCGATGAAAAAGTGGCTGTGTATAATATTTATTGGTATTTTAATGACGACAACGACTGCATGCAGTTCTGGGGGCAACGGGGAATTGGCAAGTACGGAGAAACCGGTAACAAAAGAGGGAAAAACAGTCGTTACTTTGTCTATGCAGCGACCGAGCGCATTTATTCAGACAGCAGAAAAAAAGTTTGAAGAAAAGTATCCGGACATCGATCTGCAAATTCAGACCACAGATGATTATGAGAAATACCAAACAACGACGAATGCAGCGCTGCTATCAGGGAAAGGCCCGGATATCTTCGAAATAGGCAGCTTGCCTATCGATGATTACGTGAGCAAAAAGCTTCTCCTGAACATGGATGAGCCCATGGAGCAAGACAAAACGCTGAATAAAAGCGATTTGCAAATGAACGTTTTAGATTTAATGAAGCAGAATGGCGGTATGTATGCCATGCCTTTAGGGTTCTCCCTGAGGGCGTTCGTAGGCGATGGGGACCTTCTTAAGAACGCGAATGTCGACGATAAGCATTGGACCTGGAAGGAGTTTGAAGAGGTTTCGAGGAAACTGGGGGGGAAGGACAAGGTACGCCGCTACGCTTTAGCGAATGACCCGCCGGACTACCTCATTCAAGAAATGATGGTGGATAAATACTCAGAGTTCGTTGATCATACAGCGAAAAAGGCAAAGTTCGACTCTCCCTTATTCGTGGAAGTGATGAAACAAATTAAAAAAATGTACGATGATAAAGTCATGGCTTCGGAATCGGCGGATATAGGCAAGCAAATGTTCTATAATACTGTTTTGCGATCGCCGGCAGACTTTATCAATGGTCTGCATCAATTCTTCTCAAATCCGAAGCTGCTGCAAAAACCAGAACAAAAAGGTGGAGCGAGGATTATCCCCGAATCTCGGTTTGCGATTCAAGCCAAATCTCCTGTTAAAGAGGAGGCTTGGAAGTTTATTGCCTTCCTATTATCCGATGATGGGCAATCCCTGCAAGAGAGAGAAGGATTTTCACTGCTTAAATCCGTGAATGAGAAGCAGCTAAATGACATTCAGAATCAAGTTAAAAGTGGAAAGTACAAGCTTGAAGACGGTAAAGCACCCAAGGTGTCGGACGAACAATTTACTCTGTTCAAACAATTCATTCATACAGCAGATAACTTTGCGATTGTAGGCGGTAGAGTGATTTTCATTATAGGAGATGAGTCCAG
>NZ_JBFUIX010000303.1:0-2893 GCF_056401635.1 Paenibacillus sp. P4_E11
GTCGCGGATTGAATATCAACTTTAAACTCAGTTATTTGGGCATTAATACCGTAAATCTCTTTTTCTTTGGTATCTGTTGKTGGCACGTTTGTAACACTCCCCTGATTGGGCTTAGGCGTTACTGGAACGCTACCCGGGCTAGTTAATTCAACCGTCTGTGTGGCATCGTTCCAGTTAACACCAATTCCCGTTATTTTTGCTACATCGCGTAAGCGAAGGTAGGTGCTACCGTCTACCATTACGGGCGGGTTCTCTACTTCGACTTTCTTACCATCAAGAGTAATCGGTAATCCCTTCCGCACAAACGCCTCAATTTTTTCTAATCCTTCATCCGCATAAGCTGAGATGGTGGTTGCCATGACTACACCCGCAATAAAACTGATAATTATCTTCCTCATCATTATCACACCTTTGGTTTTTAGGAAGATTATACCACTTATACTACAGATTGAATAACCCCATTTACAACAGTTACAGTTTTTGTACCTGCTAGAAACGATCCCGTGTAGGAGGATGCATTGGCTTTTGCATTCAAGTCGGTCTGGAGGCTATTACCTGTAGCACGATTTACGAATCTTGTCCAATTGTTCACCTTCGTATTACCGGAGTTCGTAAATAAATCTACATCGCCAGTTATGGCTTGGATCAATATTCCATTATCGCTTTGGAATGAAGATCTATTAGCCCCAATTGAAACATCAGGTCCGTAAGTAATTGAGCCTCTACCAACTCCATCTCCAAATACAAAGGCAGGGTAACCAACAGCGTTTGCAATTAGCTCCATTTTTTTTGAGGAATCCGAAGCAGCTCGGAACATAGTGTCTGTCGTTCTCATTTCAGCACGAGGGTAACTGCTCTCGGAAGTTTGAATCAGCGATCCTGTAATGGTAGAGCTGATGATCTCCACAGCCTCAATAAGGCCAGCAGTGATGTGTCCGAGGTCAGCAGCAATAGCAGATAATTTCGATACATTCATCTTCTCTGCTGTAATGGTGTTTGCGGTTATAACCTTGGCATCCAGCCTTCTGATGTTGAGTGTGTCGAGGCCTCCGTCAAACAAGAAGTCTAACGTCTGGCACAAATCGCCAAGCGCTTCCCTCACTTTGTTTAAATCGTCGTTACGACCGACACTCGGGAATGGTTCAATAGCCATGTGACACCTCCAATTAGTAAGCTGGTAAGCTTTCTTGCTCCCACGCGATTTCCTTGACTGTTACCGGACCCGTAAAATTGAACCGCAGCGTGACATAGTTGGAGTGGTATGCGGCGTTAGTTGGTATGATCACACGATTCGCGGTAAGCTCGCTCGAATTCGGAAAGTTCTGCACGAGTGTGAATCCATTCATGCGGTCCGGATCGCCCGATAGAGAAGCGGTAAGTGTTGATCCTATCGGAACAACCGAATTCGYCCATGCTCGCTTCCATCTAAGCTTCTGAGCATACGAATCCGCGCCGAATACTTTCGTGGTATAGTAACCCGTGATCGGCGTCCCATTATCGCTAATAGACCCTCCTATCTCGCGTACCGTACCGTCTACATTACCAACATAGGTTTTACGCTGCTGGAGCGCGAAGGAAAGCCCTTGGTAGTTACGCCAAACAGCCCATGTACCGTGAGCGGTGTTAAACTCCAGGATATGGGATGGTTCCGTTRCATTGTCGAGTGGTAAGGCGAAATAGACCATTTTACCATCTGTGCCACTCGACACCTTATCAGCTGCAGCAGGATTGATTCGCTCCACATACTCTTGGACTGGTAGCGAGAAGTCCATGGATGCGCTTGTGCCACCACTGTAGACGTATATGCCCGTGTAATGGACGAAGTAGATGTCTTGGTTACACGTGACGATAGACTGGTTAGAGATGGCTCCTATGGAGTCGTGGACGCGCTTGAGCGTGAACGCATCGGCGTAAGATCCGAACAAATTCCACATTGAATCCTTTTTAAAGATGATCAAGCGGCGCGGACCATTCCGAATCCCGGTAATGACTTGTCCGTCTGTCGTTTCAACTGTGATGAATCCCGGGTCTGAATCGGCTCCGCTTGTCGTAGTCCAGTTCGTCCCTACACGGAATTCGCTGAAATGCAATGTACTACCTACAGCGCCCCATAGCCGATCCTCATAGTTCTCAATGAAATTCAGTCCAGCCGGAACGCCTGTTAACGTTTGGAGCGTGGCTCCATCCCACCTCTGAGCTGATACCCCATTCACGCCGATGAGATTAACGTCCGTAAACCCACCTTGGAAGTTGGCAAAACTCCATGGTGCAGACGCGATGAACCCACTCCCTACACTCGTCCAAGCCCCGCCTGTGAATCGATACCAATTCCCATTGCTGATCGAATGAAGCTCAGTGTTCTTCCAAGAAGAAAGGCCCAATATACGCGATGGGAGGGTTGATCCTACCAAGCTGTAACCGGGCCTTGTTTTCATAACAGGGTAATCTGCTGTTGTTACATTCTCTTGATCCGATGAGCATCGGTCACCAATGGTCAGCGGATCTAATCGATTCACTCCCCGAAACTCACGTTGGACATTAGTTGGCAGCGACCGTTTCATACTGGACCATGGCTTCATCCCATCACGCCCCCGTCAGGGTACGCATCTCGACCCAATCGGTATTGAGCACGTTACCAACCCCCGTTGTGATCCTGCGCCAACCATTGACCACATAGCGGTTCCCGGCTGTTCCTTGGATGCTCGGCGTCAAGTTCCATACAATGCTCCCCTGGTAATACGTTCCGGTTGTCGGCATGGCGGTTTTGTATTCGATCGAGATGTCGCTCAATTGTTCCCGAACTTCCACGCCTTTGAAGAAGTTGCTCAAGTGAATTTGTGTCGTTTGGGAGCCGACAATGGAATCGGCAAACGTAGCTGCTCCGAATATATGG
>NZ_JBFUIX010000304.1:0-2852 GCF_056401635.1 Paenibacillus sp. P4_E11
CAAATCCCCCACGTGCGGGCATATTGGAAGTTCATATGAAGCGGCAAGCCCGGCTACCTGTAGCCATTCGGTAATACCCCCCACCCGGGTCACGTCCACCTGCACATATTCAATGGCGCCCTGATGGATGTAATCGCGGAAGGCATACTTCGTATACACGTGCTCACCGAGCGCAATCGGGACGTTCAACGCATCTGCCAGCTTGCGATGCCCGAGGATGTCGTCCGGGTTGAGCGGCTCCTCCAGCCAGAACAAATCAAACTCCTCCAGCCGCTTGCCCCACGTCATCGCTGTGTTGATGTTCCACTGCTGGTTAACGTCGATCATGAAGATAACATCGTCGCCGATCGCCTTCCTCACGGCTTTACAGCGGTCGTAGTCTTCGCGCGGATCAGGCTTACCCACTTTGATTTTGACCCCAGTGAAACCCTGCTCGACAATGTCGCTCACGTCCTTGATCAGCCGTTCCTTTGACCAATTGAGCCAGCCGCCATTCGTGTTGTACGCCTTGATCCGCTTCGACTTGTGACCGCCGAGGTATTGCCACAACGGCTTGTTCGCCGCTTTCGCCATGATGTCCCACAACGCGATGTCCACAGCAGCAAGCGCCATGTGCGTTACACCGGCACGCCCGATCCAATGCATTTTACCGAAGCGCATCTCATCCCAAAGCTCCTTGACCATAAAAGGGTCTTTGCCAATGAGCAGTGGTGCGTAGTAGCGATCGATCGTTTGCGTAATCAGGTCGTCACCATTCGCGCAAGTTCCCGTATAACCCGTTCCGACAAACCCCTCATCCGTAAATATTCGTACTCCCGCCAGTCCCCAATGCGTTGCTATATTGATGGCGTCCGTGATGGGAGGCGTAATCGGTACATGCAGGATAAACGATTCCACGTTTGTAATTTTCATATATTCAACCCTCCCGCGATTACAATCGATTAGGCGAACAACGAACGACCGTACCTAGCAAGGATAAACGCCTACGGCGTCCTTTGACGCCGTGCGTTTGCCGAGACGATGAACAATCAGCAAAGTTATACTCCCTGAATCGTTTAAAAGGTACTCGCATTACTCGTATCCGGACACCACCGGGAGGAGCGGTAGTATCGGATCAAGGCGTCAACCGCATCATCCGTCCRAAGATGGGTGAGTGCTTCGGATGCATAGGCCCTGACATAACGGTCTTTACTGTGCAACGCTTGTTCCAAGGAACGGACGACCTGCCTTGCATCGCCTTCCTTGCCAGTGCGCAATAACGACAGCGCCGCCGTATAACCGATCTTATTCGCAATGTAACTTTGCTTGCTCACATACATGTCGTTTGATTGGGGGATCTCGCCCGTCTCTTCTAGAAGCGAAGCTTCTAAAGCTTTCGTTAATGCCGGAACGACTAGACCTGAGGCATTCCCAATCATACCCATCGCTTCGACCGCATTCCGACGAACCCACTCGCTCTCATCCTGCAAACTCGCAATCAATGAAGATATCACCCCGCTGTCGGAAGATCCAACCATTCCGAGTACGAATGTCGCCAGAGCTCTACGCTTCTCATCCGCGTGCTCCAGCACCTTGAGCAGTCCCGGAATCGCCTCGGCTCCAGCCCCCTGCAAACCATATGCGGCTCGTTCCGCTACCAGTGTGGTTCCCTTATTCATCTGATCGATCAGTTCCTCGATTCCTTCAGCTCCCATATGACCAAGCGCATAGGCTGCATTCAAAGCTGCCGTTTCCACCGGATCGTTCAATAGAAGTCCCAACGCGGGAGCACAAGAAGCTGCCTCTGCTCCGAGCAGCCCCAATTCGTCCGCTGCCCGTCCGCGAATCGCTTCATMCTCAGCTGTCAGCTCTTGCTGCAATTGCAGCAATTGTGTCTCGTCGATAGACGTATCGCCCTGCCGCATTGTACGTTCTCCACGGAGCCAGTCCCATACATCCTGCCATAGATTCAGATGGACAGCCGGTGTCCCTTCGGGCACAAGCAGCTCCTTGCATTGATGATTCCAACTAGGATACTCCGGCTTGCGCAGTCTGACAAACTGGAACTTCAACATGTAACGGTCCAGATCGGACACGTTGTGAGTAGCTTTATGCCACATGTCGAAATGCACAAGCACCATGGTTCCCGCCTTGCCGGTCGGCAGCAACGTCTCGCCTCGGTCTCCGATAAACTTCTCGTAGTATTGAGTACCTGGCATAATTGCGGTCGGCCCCAAATCCTCGGTTATGTCGTGTGTGTAATAGAATATCATCGCCCACCAAGGACGATGGCTACGCATGGAGGACCAGAAGCCATCCTTGTGCCATTGTCCACCACCTGGCTTATCATTACCTGGTTTATTGTAATGACAATGCCGGTGAGGATGCATGTAATAGTCCGGCCCCAGAACGCTCGTTAAGGCGCCCTTGACAACAGGCGTATCGAAAAACTGCTGAATGTCCGGAATCCGCGGCAGGATATTGTTGCCAGGGTTGCCTTCTTCGTGCATCACATGATAAACCTTGTTCATCACGCTCTCATGAAGCTGCGCCGGCAAGTCGTTTCGAAGCACCAAATAGCCCTTGGTAATGAACTGAATCATTTGTTCATCCGTCAACAAATATTTGCTGTCCAGCATATCCAATCTCCCCTTTATTCAACATTTATTTACGCTATCATTGTATCAACTGGTGTATCTCGTGTATTTACAGAAACGTCAATAATTTATACAATCGTCATGTAGATTGTTCTGAATAGTGGCAAAGGAAGTGAATCGGAGTATGGATTTTGCTGAGTTTCATCCCTATGTATATTTTGCGACCCGGTACCCTTTTTCCAGAGGACAAGCGAACAACAATAGGCACTGCTACAG
>NZ_JBFUIX010000305.1:0-2847 GCF_056401635.1 Paenibacillus sp. P4_E11
ATACGGATGCCATGAAGTCGGGCGATGTCTCGTATACACTTCCTATGCCGACGAATATCCCTTTTATTGAGGGACGAAGCTTGGGTGTGAAAGATTATAACTACGATTTCGCTCACGGGTTTCACGACATGTATATGTTCTTCATGCAACAACAAGGAGCTCTCCTGGCTTGGGATGGGCCGCTCTCTGCCTTCAAAAATCAACCGAGCCGATTTATATTCCGGACGACCACGACGTACCAGACCCTATTAGAGAACAGTTGGCGTCCCGGGGTGCTGCGTAATGGGGTAGACCGCGACATTCAGCTTGATAAGTTAGTCCGAATCCTAACGGTCGAGGAGGAAAATGCCCAGTTGTGGCCGTTGGTGCGATATGAGCTTGAAGCTATGAAGCGATTGGATATCCCCTACTTCAGATTATTCACAGATGAGCACCGATTAATGGATTGCAGCGAACAAGATGAACCTCAATTGTTCAGCGTGAGCGGGTATGATGACTTGATGATGAGGGTGAAGGAGCTGAGTGAACAGGATTGTCGATTCCAGATATCCTTGATCCGCGGAACATTGTATGCCAAATTTGCTGGAAAGACGTCCCATCACTCCACAGCTTCAGAATCGCAAACGGTCCATGTGCAGGAATCCGATTACTCCGATCTTCAGTCCAATGAAGCATGGTTGATTTCAGTTGCCACTTCCATTGCGGACAGATTGAATCGAGAAGCGATTACTGCCCAAGACGGTACTCGAACTTGGATTGCCCCTGCGTGGAGCGGGAAATACCCCAGGCTGCGGCCGCTCGGCCATGACTTGTACGAAGGACATTGCGGTATAGCGCTATTCTATGCTGCATTGGCCAAGACCACGGGTAAGGAGAGCTATCGTGTAGATGCAATGTCGACACTATTGTTACTGCGTAACAAAATTCGTACGAACGATCTCGGTTCATTCAATAGATATGGCATCGGTGGATTCGTTGGACTCGGTTCCATCATTTACGCTCTAGTTCGGATAGGACAACTTATCCACGAATCAGAATTACTGAATGAAGCACGAACGGTCGCCTCCTGGATCACGGAGTCTCGTATTGAAACAGATGAACACTTCGATGTGCTGCATGGAGCTGCTGGATCTATACTTGCGCTGCTAGTACTCTACGATGCAACAAGAGATCCAAGCATCTTGTCACTGGCTGTATTATGCGGAGAGCACATAATCCGCAACCGTACGCTTCTGCCGTCTGGATATCGGGTATGGACGGACAACAATGGAAAAACTCTGGCAGGGTTCTCCCATGGTGCAGCTGGAATCGCATACGCGTTGCTTCGGCTATACTCGCACATACGGGATGAACGATTTGTAAAAGCGGCCGAAGAAGCAATTCGGTACGAACGGTCGATATTCGTTTCCGTCCCAGGAATGTGGCCTGATTTACGGGTTGCTCCAGGGGAGGAAGGGCTGACAGATGCCTGGTGCCATGGCGCAGCAGGCATTGGGCTCGCTAGATTAGCAGGGTTACCGATTCTGGATTCCGAAGAAATACACTTGGATATTGATGCGGCTATTCGGGCGGTACTCCTTGGTATGAAGAAGAGCACGAGCGACTATCTGTGCTGTGGTGCCATGGGGAGGGTGGAATTGTTGCTTGCTGCCTCACTGCGGCAGAATCAAGCACAATTGGTGCAGGAAGCGAATTTCCAAGCGTCTATGATTGCTGAGAGGTACAGAAGGAGGAGGTGAGTCTAAGGCAAGTTTCGTGTATCAGCCTCATGGTTTATTTCCGGGAATAGCAGGCATCGGTTACGAGCTAATACGCTTGCGCAATCCCGAGATCGTACCATCCGTTCTAGTATTGGATTAAGAGATTCTACCATTCGAGAAGGAGAGTTGATCATGAGTAATTGGTCAAAAGAAGCTATGGAAAACGCGTTGAAAGAACTGTACAAAAGGGCCGCTACGGATAAGGGATTCCGTCAGCTCTGTCTGAGCCAACCGGAGGAGGCTGTGAAACAGGTAAGCGATCAAGCGTTGCCAGCAGGATTCACACTTCGGTTCGTTGACAACGAAGGTGCGGACGCCACATTCGTGTTACCGGAATTCCTTGGGGAAAGTGAACTATCCGATGAGCAGTTGGAAGCAGTTGCTGGAGGTAAGAAGAAAAAAAATAAAGATGATGATGGTGACGATGACTTCGTATCTATCTTTCCTATGCGATGCAACCCTGATTATCATAAGTAAGCTCTTTGAAAATAGGAAAAGTGCTCCAAATCTTTAGTAGAATGGTGGTTGACGAGAACAACATCACCCAATGAGAGGAGCACCCTTAAGGTGAACTTAATGTGTGTCATTCTAACTAACGGCTTTCGAAATTTAGGGTAAATTTTAATTATTTTGGATAATCGCTACGAGGATGTTTGGATTTATCTCGAACATCTTCTTTTTTTTACGAAAAAAGAACTTCTTCGAATAAGCCCACAGCCTTGGTTCTTAAAGTTACTTAGAGGAACAAGAAAACGCTTGCAGATTATGCACACGTGTAATATAATTCATTTGAATAAACGCATATTTTTTTTGATATTGATGAACACGTGTGCTATCAATGGCGCGTATTCCAGAAGGAAAGGAGAAATGATAAAGCATTCTTCGATGGCTTTGAAGCTCTGACAACGATACCCAATAGACTGGTTGTACAGTACGAAGGGAGGATTGCAAGGATGGAAAAGATCAGCAGAAGAAAAATGTTGGCTTCTCTCGGGGTAGCAGGTGCGGCAATGGTAACTGGGGGCCTACTAGGCACCGGATCCCCGGTCGCGTTCGGGGAGTCAACTGTGACGGACAGCGTGTACGG
>NZ_JBFUIX010000306.1:0-2826 GCF_056401635.1 Paenibacillus sp. P4_E11
CAGTTATTCAGCTTACCGAAGAAAGGCTCCTCTTGACTGCAGATGAATCTGCCATAAAGCGCGTAATCGAGAATTTGATAACAAATGCGATCCATCATTCCGATGGGCCGATCTGGATCAATATGGAGAAGCATCAATCGACGGTTGTATTGTCTATCCGCAACGAAGCTTATCACTTGAAGCTAAGCGATCTGAACAATCTGTTCGATCGATTTTATACGGCGGACCACTCCCGATCGGGCAAAGGAACAGGGTTGGGATTAGCAATTGCCAAAAGTCTAATGGTCAAAATGAACGGAGAGCTAACCGCAGAATTACTAGATAATCAACTTGTCATGAAATGCGTATGGAGGTTGGATCACTGATTCTAGTAGGGCTCAAACTTGCAACTGACAGGTACGGCATTTATTATTGAGGGTAATATACTAAGGAGTCGTTACCATGGGCGATCAACTATTTAAGAACTCAGTAGAAATGACCTTGAAAGTAATTGGCGGCAAATGGAAGCTGGTCATTCTTTGCCATCTGATGGATGGCGTCAAACGCTTCGGCGAATTAAAACGGGGCATGCCCGACATTACCCATAAAATGTTAACCCAACAGCTACGTGAATTAGAGGATGACGGAATCATCCATCGGGAAGTATTCGTTCAAGTGCCTCCGAAAGTCGAGTATTCCTTAACGGAATATGGCCAAACCATGGAGGAAGTGCTTAACTTGATGGCGGATTGGGGACAGAAGCACCAAGAACGAATTGAGGTATGAATGGAATAGAAAAGTTCAATTGATGAGGACCTTAACTTCGAGTTGACGGTCTTTTTTTGTCGTCCATAGTTACGAAATGGGTACTACGTCACCGAATAGTGCGTACTTCCTTTTCGAAAAGTATCGTCGTACAATAGGACCCGTGAACAACACAAAACAAAATTATGAGGAGTGGACTCATCCATGGAACTTCAATTAGCGTTAGATCTTGTCGACATCCCGCAAGCCAAACAATTGGTGAAAGAAGTGGAAGCTTATATAGATATCGTTGAAATCGGCACACCAGTTGTCATTAATGAAGGGCTTCGCGCCGTTAAAGAAATCAAAGAAGCTTTTCCCAACTTGAGAGTACTGGCTGACTTGAAAATTATGGACGCCGCAGGTTATGAAGTCATGAAAGCATCCGAAGCAGGAGCCGACATTGTTACTGTATTGGGAGCCTCGGAAGATATGACGATCAAAGGTGCTGTAGAGGAAGCGCGGAAACAAGGCAAACAAATCTTGGTTGACATGATCTCTGTGAAAAATCTCGAGCAGCGTGCGCAAGAAGTCGATGCACTTGGCGTAGATTATATATGCGTGCACACAGGCTATGATCTTCAAGCTGTCGGTAAAAATTCATTTGAAGATCTTCTGACGATCAAACGTGTGGTCAAGCAGGCCAAAACTGCGATCGCCGGAGGTATTAAATTAAGTACACTCCCGGAAGTAATCAAAGCGAATCCCGATCTTGTTATTGTGGGCGGAGGGATTACCGGACAAGAGGACAAGCAAGCCGCTGCCGCGGAGATGCAGAGATTGATCAAACAAGGAGCGTAATGCTCATGAAACCGAAGCTTTATGTAGCTGAAATCCTTGAGGAGCTGCAACAGGCAGCCAACCAATTGGATGACGAACAAGCTAATCTTTTTGTAGAGCGAATTATGGAGTCTCACAAGGTTTTTCTGGCGGGTGCCGGTCGATCCGGTTTGATGGCCAAAGCTTTTGCAATGAGGCTGATGCACATAGGTATTGAGGCTTATGTTGTGGGCGAGTCGATCACGCCTAGCGTAACCGCCAAAGACATGCTGATCATCGGATCAGGTTCCGGGGAAACCAGGAGTCTCTTGTCGATGGCGGAGAAGGCCAAAAACTTGGAAGCTTCTGTCGCAGTAGTGACGATATATCCGGAATCCACGATCGGACAGTTGGCGGATATCACCGTCAAACTTCCAGGCTCGCCCAAGGATAAGTCGAATAGCCAATACTCCACTATACAACCTATGGGCTCGTTATTTGAGCAGACCCTCTTGCTATTCTTTGATGCTGTCATCCTGCGGTTAATGGAGAAAACGGGGTACGACTCCACGACCATGTATGGCCGGCATGCCAATTTGGAATAACGGATCCAAAAAAAGTCCACTCTTGCAACTGCACAGAGTGGGCTTTTTAATCTAACAGCTGCAATTCCTGCGCAGCGATCAAAGCTTGGGTGCGGGAGGAGACGCCGAGTTTCTCATATAGGCGAGAGAGGTAAATCCTCACCGTGCCTTCGGACAAAGTGAGTGTTACAGCGATTTGCTTATTAGACGCTCCTTGTTGGATGAGTCGCAATAGGTTCCATTCCCTTCTATTCAGTAGCTCGGTCAGAGCGGTAGTGGGTGGAGTATACGGTTTTGACACGCTCGGAAATAACTCCAGTAGCATGCGGACATATTCCTCGGTTACACCCGTTGATGGACTGGTGTCCATTTTGCCGCTTCTGTAGGTTAGATATGCTGACAACAATTCCGCCATGTCTGCTCCCTCGTCAAGGAAGCTACGAATATATCCATATTTCTCTCCCATCACAAGCGCATTATGAACGTATTGTAGTGCAGCACTTCGCTGACCTCGCTGAGCTTCCAATAAGGCTTGCAGGTTCGAGATTTCCACAMGGCTTGAATAGAGTTGCTCCCTCTCGGATTGGGGCCAGAGCTGTTCCAGCAGGCGGAGAGCTTCGGTTTCTTTGCGTTGTTTACCCAGTAGGCGACACAGGGTAATAGACTGAAACTCTTTATTGAAGGTAGGTTTATCCTTGAC
>NZ_JBFUIX010000307.1:0-2798 GCF_056401635.1 Paenibacillus sp. P4_E11
GTATAAGGTTGATATGACACGGCTTAAATCTATCATTAGTCGACCGTTTCCCTAGCGGCGGATTCACGATGCACAACCCGAACGCGATTGCTACTTGTGGATGCGGGACTTCGTTCCGTACAGCGACAGATGCCGGGAAACCTAGTTCAGAACAGTGCTAATTCGGCTAGTAGCATGTCCCTTATGAACATCGATCACCAATGAGATACAATACGATTCGCGAATTATAACCTTCTGGACTTGTGTGGGCAGTTATTACACAATGGTTCAGGAGGTTTTTGTTGGGTAATCATATGTATGAAGGAGTTGTGTGGCAATGAAAGTGAAGGTAAGTTTAGCTGTTGGTCCTGAGCTGGTGAAGGAAGTGTGGCTGGATATCGACGATAAGAAGCTGGAGGAAATGCCGGAGGACGAAGTAGAGGCGATCATTGAAGTGTATGTAAGGGACTGGGCGGATCGTCAGCTCAGCATTTCGTGGGAAGCGGATTGACCGAGCTTATATGAAAAACAGAAATGCTAGATTCATAGATTGTGATAAAAGTTTTCTATAGGAAAATGGACCTGCCTCCCTGTGTATAACTTTATTCACAAAATTCGACCTTGATCCAATACAGGTTATGACACTTGTCAACAAAGTATTCACAGGATATCCACATCAGAATGTGGATATCAGCATGCTTGTTCCTATTGTAGGTCCATGCTACTATAGAGAAAATTTGGTAACGAAGTTGGGTGATATGGCATGAAATCGTTAAGTAACGAAGCGCTCATCGACTCCTACTTGAAGGCTATTGACTTGAAGCTGGACCGGGATTTTGTATCCCTCCTGTTAGCAGAAATCAAAAGACGCAAATTAAATGTGATGTACTACAGTCAGGATGCTTATGCGAACTGAGCATTTTGTTTATCCAATTTGATTAATTACATATTCAGACTAGGCCGGGTGGTAACCTTTACCACTCGGCCTTCGTCTATATTCAAGAGACAACATAACTATTCTCGGGGAGATGAATTGTACGGCATGAAGATGAACATGAAACGACGTCTATTATTGGCAGTGTCGGCTATAGCTGTACTGCTGCAAGCAACAGCTGGAGCGTCCGTCCAAGCGGAAAGCAATACTAGCTTGAATACGCCACCCCCAGGCTGGGAAGGCCTTATACCGATTACAGAGCCGCAGTATCCGCCATTTACGGTTATGGAAGGCTTTCCCGGTCCAATATCTTTTCCTGAGCCTCCTCTTGTCGAGAAGGATGTATTGCTTGTTCCAGCCAGAGCGCTGCTCGAACGGCTCGGGTACAGCGTAGGCTGGGATGATGCGGAGAAGGCGGTCATAGCAGAGAAGCAAGGGATGTCGCTTCACTTTCCGATTGCACAGTCTGAGGCAGTCGTGAACGGCATTAAGAAGCGATTGCCGACACCGGCGAGGCTCGAAGGGGCACTCGCTTATATTCCGCTTCGCTTCACAGCCGAAGCCGACAATCGCGAAGTGATCTGGCGATCCTATAACAAGCAAGTTGTGGTGCGAGAGAGCGGATCGCTTGCTCAAGTGAAAGTAATCTCGGTTGTGGAGGCACCGCTGCCAGAAGAGCAGATGAAGGAGCTGGCCTTGAAGGTCGGTGCATACAGTGGGCTGCAGCTGAAGCTCACCTCGCTTGGCAAGGACAATTACCAGCAGAAGGTGAACTTGCTCATAGCTTCTGGAGATTTACCGGAAATGCTGCTGATTCCCGACCCGTTCTTCTTGCAAGMTTCCATGATGTACAGCGTGTTCTGGGATCTGAAGCCGTTTCTAAGTGATTATCCGCATCTGAGTCTAGCAGTGGATCGCCTGGGCAACCAAGTGGTGTTGAACGATGGCGGTGTATATGGCATTCCCCGGCTGCAGAACGCTTATGACGGGACGTTCCCTGCCATTCGTCAAGATTGGCTGGAYAGACTAGGCTATATGATGCCAGCGACAATGGACGAGCTATACAACGTGCTGCTCGCGTTCGAAGCGAAGGACCCGGATGGCAATGGAAAGCGAGACACGATCGCTTTAACCGGAAGCCCAGGACGGAACGATCTGGATAATCTGGCGTGGGTGGAAAATGTTTTCAATGAAAGCGGTGGCCGTTTCAAGCTGACGAATGACACAGTGAAGGATACGTGGATGGATGCCGGAACCAAAGATGCGTTGAAATGGCTGAATAAAGCATATGCTGCAGGGTTTCTGGCCAAAGACTTCCCGGTATCCTCGGCGGAGCATGCCAAGCGGCTTGTGACGGAAGACCATGCAGGCGTTATGGCGATGACCGGCACTGAAGCGGCTCATATTACGGAACAGATGATTACCAAGATCAATTACGCACAATTGGTCCCCATTCCCTACTTGCAAGCAAAAACCGGGGGAATTCGGATTGTGCCAGCTTCCGTGGGTCACTCCGGTGTATTCGCCATTTCCAAATCGGTGTCGGAGACGAAAGTGAGGCGTATTCTCGATTTAATGGAGGCGTGGATGAGTGCAGGCGAGCAATCTGCCACCGAACGTGAAACGCTCAAGCCCCTTGAACCGTACTTCGGGAACGCTTCAGCAGCCGACTTGACCTCCGTGCAGAAGCAACGCGAGCAGATCGGGTCTGCTCAGCTTCAAGATCCGACTCTTGGGCTATTCTCCAACGAGATGAGAGCGAGGTTGTATGAAGCTGACAAGAAGCTGTATGAGACGAAAATCAAAATCATTTTGGGAGCTCTACCCATAGATAACTGGGATTCTGTCGTGGAGCAGGTGAAGAAGGATGCGGATTATCAAAGTG
>NZ_JBFUIX010000308.1:0-2788 GCF_056401635.1 Paenibacillus sp. P4_E11
GCAGTATAACTCCTCTGATCCGGTCAATCTCGGATCAGGTGTGGAGATTAGGATCGGAGACCTCGCTGAACAAATCAGACGATTGACCGGCTTCCAAGGGGACATAGTCTGGGATTCAACTAAACCGAACGGCCAGCCGCGCAGAAGCCTGGATACTCGGCGGGCCAAGAGCTGCTTCGGCTTTGAAGCCGCAACAAAGATGGACGAAGGCCTGCGTCGTACGATCGAATGGTACAGAGCGAACCGCGCCTGACCGTTTGCTATTGCTACGTTGCCTCTCGTATAGGCACTTATCCAATTTTCCCGATTATGAGTCAACGGTCTATGTTAGCCCGTACACGCCTGCATACTATGGTAGGAGCTGAATAGACGTTCTGGATACAGATAAGTGTCTATTGGCTATGGCGAGGAAGGGGGAACGAAAGCATTGAAAGTCGTTATTATGGCCGGCGGAAAAGGAACCCGATTTTGGCCCCGTAGTGTGGATTCGAAGCCCAAACAGTTTCTTGCGCTAACCTCCAGTGAAACGATGCTTCAACTGACGTACAACCGTTTTCTGGAATGGCTCCCCAAACCGTCCGTTTATGTATGCACCACGATCAAATATGTATCACTCGTCCGTGAGCAACTGCCGGATTTGGCAGATGACCRGATCATTCTGGAGCCTGATCAGAGAGATACAGGGCCGTGTACCGCGCTTATTGCTTCGCAATTCCTGAATCTGGGGGATGACGAAGTGTTGGTGACCACTCCATCCGATCATTATATCCCGGACAGTAAGCGGCTTATGGAAGCCCTGCTTCATGCGGAAGAAGCCGCGCTTCATGACCGTGCGATCGTGACTTTGGGCATTAAGCCCACACGAGCGGAGACGGGGTACGGCTATATTCGAACGAAGGCAGGAACATCCAGTCACGAGGCTCGCTTGGTAGAGACGTTCATCGAGAAACCTTCCGCCGAGAAGGCAGAACATTTGATTCAACAAGATAACGTGTATTGGAACAGCGGGATTTTCATTTGGAAGCCTTCCACGATCGCTTATTATATGTCTGCCTATCAACCTAGCCTATGGTTAGCCATCTCAAGATCTCAAGCCTCATTAAGCGACATTTACTCCACCCTGCCGAAGCTGTCCGTTGATTACGCCATTTTGGAAAAAGCTGAGATGATCTACATGATTCCCGTTGATTTTGTTTGGGACGACGTAGGAACGTGGAGATCTTTGGAACGCATGCACGAAGCCGATGCATACGGGAATATCGTTCTCGGCGAAGTCTATGCCAACAACTCCAATAACTCCATCGTCTATGCGGAGAACCTCAAGACTGTTGTGTTGGGCGTGAACGATTTGATCATCATTGCCACTCAGGACGGTTTGCTAGTCTGTCACAAGTCCAATGAGCAGCATATTAAAACTGTCCTGAAGGCATTAGAAGATGATGAGGGAGGGATATGACGAGAATGAAGGCATTGGTTACAGGCATCTCCGGGTTCGTTGGCAGTCATATGGCCGAATTTCTGTTAGAAAAGAATGTAGAGGTCGTCGGTACGATTCGGCATAGGAGCAGGATGGAGCATATCACTCACCTGGAGGATGAATTGGAGCTGGTGGAGTGTGAGTTAAGAGATCCCTTCTCTGTGGATAATCTCATTTATAGCGCTAAGCCCGACTTGATCTTCCACCTGGCTGCGCAAAGCTTCGTACCGACTTCATGGAATTCACCGATGGACACGATTCACAACAATATTTCCGGTCAAGTGAATATTATGGAGGCGGTCCGCCGCCTTCAGCACGAATGCAAAGTCCAGATTGCTTGCTCCAGCGAAGAATATGGCCATGTAGAGCCGCATGAGGTTCCGATCAAAGAAACGAATCCGTTACGGCCTCTCAGCCCTTACGCGGTCAGTAAAGTTGCCCAGGATTATTTGGGTTATCAATACTTCAAGAGCTATGGACTGCATATCATTCCTACCCGGACGTTCAATCACACCGGTCCCCGGCGAGGTGAGAATTTCGTCACATCCAACTTCGCCAAGCAAATTGCCGAGATAGAGAAAGAGAAAAAAGAGCCAGTACTTTACGTAGGCAATCTGAGCGCCAAACGGGACTTTACGGATGTCCGTGATGTAGTCAGGGCTTATTGGTTGGCATTGGAAAAAGGGGAGCCTGGCGTTTCTTACAATATCGCATCCGGCACCTGTGTTACGATTCAGGAAATGTTGAATATTTTGCTGGCAATGAGCAAGATCGAGATAGAAGTGAAGGAGGACCCAGCACGATTGAGACCTTCTGACGTCGAGATTCTTCTCGGAGACTACGAGAAATTTCATAAGAAAACAGGCTGGAAACCAGAAATTCCGTTCTCCCAGACGATGGAAGACCTTCTGAATTACTGGAGAGCCCGAGTGTAGGGATAGACAGAAGGGAGAGAATTCATGCATGCGCAAGTCTGCGGTTAAAACCCGGAAGAGAAAAGGAAGAGCGAAACGCATAAAAGTTAAGGTAACCAGGCGCGGGACAAAACTCCTACGAAAACTTCGTAACCGCAAACTTAACCGCAAACTTAACCGTAAACTTAAACTTAAACTCCAAAAAGTAATGATGCGGAGAAGAAAAGCGAGAAGAAAATCTCGTGTCCACCATCCAGAAAGTACTGTCGAAACCGACAACGTACAGAAAGGGATTAACCTATTCGGATTCATGCGTGCTGAGATGGGGATCGGGGAATCCGGTCGTTTGGCTGCGAGATCGCTCGAGACTACGAGCATTCCTTTCGGTGTACTGAAT
>NZ_JBFUIX010000309.1:0-2774 GCF_056401635.1 Paenibacillus sp. P4_E11
GCGTTCCCACTTGTCACTGCCGTGCCATTCACCTTTACCGTCGMTTTAACGTCCGCTACAGTCGGCGTTAACGTCAGACTTTCCACTTGATTCGCTACGCTTGCTGTATAGCTGACCGTGCCCGACGCGAACGTCGGATTCAAGGTTGCGCCGCCCGACAGCACCACGTTGCTCAAGTCTGCGTTCGGGCTCAGTGGTGGTGCCACTGCTCTTGTCACCGTTACCGTATACGTCTTCTTTGTGACGCCATCTTCTGCCGTGGCTTCCACTTTAATCGCGGTGTTGCCCACGCCCAGCGCAATCGCGCTAGATGCGTTCCCACTTGTCACTGCCGTGCCATTCACCTTTACCGTCGCTTTAACGTCAGCTACAGTCGGTGTTAGCGTCAGACTTTCCACTTGATTCGCTACGCTTGCTGTATAGCTGACCGTGCCCGACGCGAACGTCGGGTTCAAAGTTGCACCACCCGACAACACCACGTTGCTCAAGTCAGCGTTCGGGCTCAGTGGGGCTGCTGCTCTTGTCACGTTTACCGTGTACGTCTTCTTCGTTACGCCGTCCTCTGCCGTGATTTCCACCTTAATCGCGTTGTTGCCCACGCCCAGAGCAATCGCTTTAGATGCATTCCCGCTTTTGACTACAGTGCCGTTCACCTTTATCGTCGCTGCAGGGTCAAATGCATACGGTGTTAACGTCAGAATATCCTCATTGTACGCTACACTCGCTGTGTAACTGATCGTGTCCCACTCAAACATCGGGCTCAAGAAGGCAGATGATCCCAACATGTACAAGTCGGCGTCCGTGCCCAGTAGTGGCGATACTCGTATTACGTTTACCGTATAGATCTTCTTCGTTGCGCCATCCTCTGCCGTGACTTCCACCTTAATCGCGTTGTTGCCCAGATTCAGCGTAATCGCGTTAGATGCATTCCCGCTTATGACTGCCGTGCCATTCACCTTTACCGTCGCTCTAACGTCCGCTACAGTCGGTGCTAACGTCAGACTTCCCACTATGGCAGCTACGCTTGCTGTATAACTGATCGTGTCCGACGCAAACGTCGAGTCCCAGACTGGGCCGTCTGATAACACCATGTTGCTCAAGTCTGCGTTCGTGCTTAGTAGTGCCGATGCTCGTAATACGTTTACCGTATACGACTTCTTCGTTACGCCGTCCTCTGCTGTGACTTCCACCTTAATCTCTGTGTTGCCCATGCCCAGCGCAATCGCGCTAGATGCATCACCACTTGTAACTTCCGTACCGTTCACCTTTACCATCGCTTTAGCGTCCTCTACAGTCGGTGTTAACGTCAGACTTTCCACTTTATTTGCTACGCTTGCTGTATAACTGATCGTGTCCAACGCAAACGTCGGATCCAAGGTTGTGCCGCCCGATAGCACCATGTTGCTCAAGTCGGCGTTCGCGCTCAGTGGGGCTGCTGCTCTTGTCACCGTTACCGTATACGTCTTCTTTGTGACGCCGTCTTCTGCCGTGGCTTCCACCTTAATCTCTGTGTTGCCCACGACCAGCGCAATCGGGCTAGATTGAGAACCACTTTTAACTTCCGTACCGTTCACCTTTACCGTCGCTCCAAAGTCCACATAAGGTAATAACATTAGATACTCCACTTCGTTCGCTACGCTCGCTGTGTAACTGATCGTCCCCGATGCAAACGTCGGATTCAAGGGTGCGACCTTCATTGATAGGTCCCACAGCTCCATGTTTCTCAAGTCAGCGTTCGCGCTGGCCGCTGCTCTCATCACGTATAACGTATACGTCTTCTTCGTTACTCCGTCCTTAGCTGTGACTTCCACGTTAATCTCTGTCTTGCCCACGCCCAGCATAATCGCGTTAGATGCATTCCCGCTTATAACTGCCGTGCCATTCACCTTTACCGTCGATTTAACGTCCGCTACAGTCGGTGTTAACGTCAGACTTTCCACGTTGTACGCTACAGATACTAAATAACCTGTCGTGTTCGATGCAAAAGTCGGAGTCCAAGATGAGGAGCCTGACAGCACTATGCTGCTCAAGTCGGCGTCCACGATCGTCGTATTATTTACCGTGATCGCAAGCGTCTGCGTTGCTCCTCCGCTGAACGTGAACGTCAAGTTTGTCGTGCCCACTACCTGACTCGCCAAGTACGCTTTCAGAATGGTTACCGTGTTGCCTGTAACGGTATAATCCGTTCCTAGCGTTAGCGGGGTTATGCCTTTCGCGATACCCGTTAGTGTATTTCCATTCAATGTCATCGTTGTCGTCACGTCTAACTGAGCGGACTCTTTCTTATCAAAGCTTGCGATCAGGGGGCTGATCGTGCTATTGTTCGCGCCGTCAATGACGCTCATGTTGGCTGAATGGTAATTGGCGACATAGATTTTGTTCGTTTTGGGATTCACCCCTACTGCATAAGGCCCAATTCCCGCAGCTACCTCCGTCGTCGTGTTGTCCGCGCCGTCAATGATGGTCACGTTGTTTCTACCGTTATTGGCGACATAGATTTTGTTCGTTTCGGGATTCACCCCTACTGCTAATGGCCAGGTTCCCGTAGAAACCATCCTCGTCGTGTTGTTCGCGCCGTCAATGACGGTCACGTCGTTCGAAACATTATTGGCGACATAGATTTTGTTCGTTTTGGGATTCACCCCTACTGCTATAGGTTTAGTTCCCACGGCTACCGTCGTCGTGGTGTTGTTCACGCCGTCAATGACGGTCACGTTATTTGAACTCTGATTGGTGACATAGATTTTGTTCGTTTCGGGATTCACCCCTACTGC
>NZ_JBFUIX010000310.1:0-2728 GCF_056401635.1 Paenibacillus sp. P4_E11
GTTACTCCATTGACGAATTAGCCGCAGTTCCAGATGGTGCAAACCTAGGCCTTGGTTGCGGCAATCCCCAAATAATAGCAGCACTAAAACCTGGAGAAGTTGTATYGGATCTGGGCAGTGGCGGTGGTTTTGACTGCTTCTTGGCATCCCGGCAAGTCGGAGAAACGGGTCGCGTCATCGGGGTGGATATGACTCCGGAGATGGTTAGTCGCTCCAGAGGTAACGCGATTAAAGGTGGCATTACGAATACAGATTTCCGGTTAGGGGAAATAGAACATTTACCGGTTCAGGATGGAACGGTGGACGTCATTATTTCCAACTGTGTGATCAATCTCTCACCAGCCAAACAGCAAGTGTTTGATGAAGCGTACCGTGTCCTGCGCTCCGGTGGTCGCCTTGCTATCTCGGATATTGTTACAACGGCTGAACTCCCACTCGAGATTAGAAATGACTTGGATCGGATGTACTCCAGTTGTATATCAGGGGCTTCATCCGTCGACGAGCTGAAAATAATTTTAGCGAAAAGTGGATTTAAAGATGTGGTAGTTGAATCTAAAGATGATTCAAAGGAATTTATTAAAGATTGGGTTCCTGAAGCCCATATTGAAAATTACATTGCGTCAGCGGTGATCAAAGGGGTTAAGTAAAATAGAGGTTGAGGTTGTGTCCGGTAGGGTGCCCTTGCAGGGGCACCCCTCTTATCATTCAATCCATTTGAATGAACAAATGTCCGTCTCGTAAGATGACTTCATACGTGGCAAGTCTTGCACTTGGTACATTCTGACAACGTCCGGTATGCGCTTCGAATGTCCAGCCATGCAACGGACACACCAGCTCCCCGTCTTCCAAATCCACCGTGTAGCCGGCATGTGGGCACTCGCGCGACATAAGCTTATACGTGCCTTCCTCCTCGAATAGAAAGTAAACATTATGCTCCAGATCAACCTCGGCAGGAAATGTCGTGAACCTTTCCATCGGTCCTAACAGGATCTCTCTCATTTATGAATCTCCCCGTTCTTGTTTTTATAGTCAGCTTGGATTTCTAGTAAATAAGATATCACAAAATCCCTTTGCGCTCATCATTTTTTTCGGAAATGATGATAGCATCCACCACCGACATTGCCTATAATGAAACTGGAAGATCACAGAATTCCGGGTGATGTGGCCTACTTTTCTAATACGGAGGTCAAAAGCATGAGAATGGTGGCAAGCGATACGGGCGAATTGCATCTTGTTTGCGACGAATGGCCGGCTTTATCCTTACGTGCACGTCGGATCTCGGCTATACCGGTTTAGGGTCATTAGTCATGAAAGCCGATTAAATAAGAGAAAGAGTCCGTTCGCTTAACGGACCCTTTCACTTATTTATGCGTAGCCAGCCACTGGGCGAGATTGGCCGCTTCCTCTTCCTTGAGGGAGCTCTTGAACGCCGGCATGCCGCCTTTGCCGTTCAATACGAGCTTGTAGAGCTGTTCCGTGCTCAGCTTGGTCCCGACTTTCTGCAGGTTAGGCCCGACCTTGCCTTCCAATTGATCCCCGTGGCAAGTGATACACGACTTCTTATAGATCGTCTCGGCTGCCGCTTGATCCAGCGTGACCGCCGGCATGGCTGGCCCTTGCGCTACTGGCTCCTGCTCGGGCTTGTCCGAACTCGTGTCCACCACGAGCACGACCAGACCGAATATACAGGCTGCTGATACTAATAGTGCCATGATCCATTTATACATTGCAAGTCCTCCTTCTAGATCCATCCCTAACAGGGATAGGGGTTACTTCATTCCCTACCATTATAGCCAACCCCTATTTTGATTAGAATGACCCTTAAGGGCTATAAACCGCTGCGAATGAAGCCACCTCGTCACAAGTTGGACAAACCTGATTCGGGCTGATTACACGGGTTGTTCAAGGGTTGACAGTCGTTGGAGCCGCAAAAAACGGTCCATGTTCAGATGGCACTTTTCCGACCCTTGCTACTTTCTTGCTTTATGTTAGTTGCGATAAGCAGTATTTTGTTTGGTGGGTGTTCATAGTCCGTCATTGCAGATACGGTTAATTCTCCTCACATGCGTTCACAATAGCAGAGGGAGCTGCATCCAAGAGAAACCATTATGATATAGCTAGAGGGGGGCTAACTTGAATACACTCATTCACAATTTTCCATTAATCGCGGCACTATTGGCTATTATTATGGCTCAGCTTATTAAAGTCCCACTGTTCCTGCTAACGAATCGAACATGGAACCCACATATTGCGTTTAGTACGGGAGGGATGCCAAGTTCTCATTCCGCCGCAGTCTGTTCCCTTACAACAGCCATTGCATGGGACTCGGGTGTTTCGTCTACTGGTTTTGCCATTGGTGTCGTTGTAAGTGCCATCACCATGTTTGATGCGGCTGGTATCCGAAGGCATGCTGGCATTCACGCTTCTTTTATCAATCGGTTAATGACGGTCGTTCGAGCTAATGAACAAGAAGGTAATCACCATGAGGCGTTAAAAGAGATGTTGGGGCACAGACCGATTGAGGTGATCGCAGGAGCTATATTCGGAATAGTGCTCAGTACTGGGCTTTATTGGTTGTGTTACCAGTAGGGGCTGATTGAGCCCGATAAGTTCTTTTTGATCTTAACACTAGTGTCATACTTTTGCTCGATCCATTCGGCATTATCGATACTCCTTCTAATTAGAACTTGCTGAACCTACGGACTCTTCCAATTGCTCTGACTCCCGG
>NZ_JBFUIX010000311.1:0-2720 GCF_056401635.1 Paenibacillus sp. P4_E11
CTCATTCTCCCCGTCAAATCCAACGTGGTAGCCGCGCATTGCGCCTTGGGCACGAATGGCCACCAAATGCGAATAACCGCTTTGCGGGTTCAGACCCAATGTAACGGAATAATCCGTGGAGAAGTAATTCCCAGTATACGCTTCACTCGATTCAGCAGTCATCAGGTACATCGCCCCGTCAACAATACTCCATGCTCCATGATTGTGGGCAAAAGGAGTCACACAGCCGAAGTTGATCATCTGTTTACGGAAATCAATCGAGTAATCGGCTTTGCCGCTAATTTTGAAATTGTCAACGAATATTCGCCCAAGGCTTTTAAATTTTGCCGTTGAATAGGACTCCAGTACAATCCCAACTTCATCAATAAGCTCGCCACCCGTATCAGGAATCACAAATTCCACATCGAGCCACTCCTGATTTACTAGCTTCACATAGCCTTGCAGCACATCTTGCTTGCTTTTAGCCAATCGCACATATGGAGCGAAGCCCAACGTTTCATTGCCATTCCACTGATCGAGGAAGATTTTCATGGAAACTTTTTGACCGGAGTAGGCTTTCGGCGCTAACGTGGGTGAGTATCTTTCATCACTGAAATCATCGCGTGTATAAAATGGTTTGTAAAATAGCTTCGACTGCTCTCCTCGCGTCATACGATCAAACAGCACTTCAAGTGACCCTGTTCCTTCATAGGCTTTTTCCGTGGAATGCTTGATTTCACAAAAGAACGAATTGGAAACGCGCATATTGTGTGTGGAACCCGGCAGCTCGAAATCAAAGTAAATTTCACGATCGGTAAAGCTATCGAGCAGCGCCGCAGGACATTCCTCATTCGCCAGTCGATACCCCAAAATAGTCAGTTCCTTTGCATAAGTAGGAATATCCAGAATGTTCATATAGCCGGAGATGCCTGACATCACAATGGAGTCGTTGATAGGCTTACGATATTTCATCGCGGTACCTTCCAAACCGCAAGCAACACCCAGCACAGTGCCGACATTCCCTGCGTTGCAATCCGTATCCCAGCCGCACATGGTGGCAATTTCAACCGTCCTGTTGAAGTCACCTTGCCCATAGGCCATCGCTAGGAAGCACACACCAGCATTTGGAATAATGTGGCAGACACCTGGATATTTATCATAGCCCCAGTCCCTTTCCAGCATATCCCGGCATGCCCTGAAGTCATCAGGATGATCCTTATGGAAGGCTAGAACCGCTCTTGCCACCTTGGCATATAAGGAATGCTCAGGGATTTGAGCCAGCCCGGCTTCAATAATCTCGCTAATTTGATCGGTTTCAAAAGCTTTGGAAATCGCCGCACAGAAAAATCTCGCTCCCAGTACACCTTCCCCGTCATGCGAAACTCTTGCTGCAGCCTCGCCATAATCAGCAGCTTTCTTAGGATTACATGGATTCACTAAACCCCATGTATCAATAAAAATCTGCCCACCAATTTGCTCGGCAATCGTCTGCCCATTTTGCTCAATCGAACCGGACTGCGGAGCCTCAATCCCTTTTTTCAGATTGATAAAAGCCGTATGCTCCGTGCTTACTCCGTAACCTCCCCACCAAAACATGCCTACGCCTTCACGAGCATAATTGAGCCAAGCGCGAGCTACATCATTCGGCGTGAGTTCGCGGTCTACTGCATCATCATAGAGAGCCCGCAAAAAGTAAAACGGGCCGTTCGCATCATCATCGGCAGCGAAGTTTTTGAAATTTTTCACATAGTCGGTGATGTCGCCGTACGTATTCTTTATTCGTTCATAAGTCCAGATCGTCGGTTCAACCGGCGCACCGAGTCTTATGCCAATATTCATGCCCAAGTAACCGGAATAAACTTTCTCCAAATAATTCGCAGGTATCAATGTGTGCACCATCCTTTAATTAATAGAACGAATTTGTTGCTGCCTCATGTCGTTCATTCGCAAATCCCGATCGATAATAAAAGTCGCAGCTTCGATGAATTGAGCGCAATGGCTCTTGATGTCTTGTCGATTACTCTCTTCTATTACTGCGATTTCCTCAGAGGGGATAGCCTGAACGCCTTGCATAGCTCCGAGTATAGCGCCAATCATGACGCCAATGGAATCCGTATCACGGCCAGAGCTCACTCCATCCTTGACAGCTTCCAGAAAATCACCATTGTGCAGCACGATGTAACCGAGCGCAAGCGGCAGTTCTTCAATCGCAAACAGACGGCTCGGCGTGTAATGATTGGACGGAATGCCCACTTTGTTCATGCTGCGATTCACATCATCGCCCATCGGCGAGTAATTGCCTATAACTTCGTGAAAACGGTGAACGACTTCTTCTTTGTCTTTTTTCCTATCCCTCATGGCGAGGGCCGTTTCACAAATATCCTGAATCGCCCTCTTCGTGCCGTCTTTCGCATATAGTAAGGCAGTATTCACGATATCTTCAACGGTTGCATTCGGCTCGAAGGCTTTGGCCACACAACAAGCCATTACTCCTGCGGCTTCCAAGCCATAGCTGACTTGATGCCCCGAGGCAAAAAGAATAGCTTCATCATAAGCCCCCCTTGGATTGCACGCATTCACGATGCCAATGGGTGAAATATACATGGCTGCACCGCAATTGACCATATTGCCATAACCTCCCTCACGAGGCTCGCAATTAGCCAATACATGACGATTGAACATATGCTTCTCTGGATAGAAAAGTCGATCTAATATTAACGCTTCCTTACCAAGCTCCGGAA
>NZ_JBFUIX010000312.1:0-2719 GCF_056401635.1 Paenibacillus sp. P4_E11
GTTATCCACAATGCCGTTAATGTGGATAGTAGCTTCTTGCAGGAAAATTTTCGCTTGTCCACCTGTGGATATGCAGTCAGCCAGCTTCAAAAACTGTCCTAATGCGATATATGGTGTCGTGATCTCAATTTGTCTCATCTGTGCGCTCCGATCAGTTCGTCGTACGGTAAGGCATAATTAGGTGCAGCATATTGGCATGATCTTCAGGTTTTATAATAATGGGCTGCATAGGCCCACGGAATCCCATGGCGATGTATTCACTGTCAATTACTTTAAGTGCATCGAGCATATATTTGGAATTGAAGGATATGCTGATCAAATCACCTGTCAGCTTGTTAACGTCTACTTGCTCCGTTACTTTGCCCAATTCGGCTGAACTTGAGGAAATTTCCACCGTTTGAGCATCCTTCATCGTTAGTTTAACGATATTCGTTTTTTCTTCTCTAGACAATAGATAGGCGCGGTCTATAGCTTCCGCAAGCTTCTTCGTATCTATCGTCATCTCGGTGCTGAAGGAAGCCGGTATTAATTTGGACGTATCCGGATAAGTCCCATCTAGAATCCTAGTGAAGAACAGGATGGAATCGAGCTTGAATAATACTTGGTTATCCGCTACAACGATGTCGATTAACAGCGATTGATCAGGAAGCAGCTTATTTAATTCATTCAAGCTTTTCCCCGAAATGACAATGTTCGTGCGAGGCTCCCACTGTTCACTCGGTTGAATCTGGGCCTCTCGACTAGCCATACGCAAACGGTCGCATGCGATCAGCTTCAGCTCATTCTCTTCAAAATGCCAGAGAACTCCGGTCAGAATCGGACTAGTCTCACTGGTCGAGACGGCGAATGTCGTTTGCCTAATCATCATTTTCATAAGGTCACTGGAGACGGATACTTTATGATCTTCTTCCAGTAACGGTAATTGAGGGTATTCCTCTGGATCAAGGCCGACTAGCTGGATCTCTGCAGAGCCGGAACGGATCCACGTGATGAAGTTATCTTTAACTTGCAGCTCCACCTGTACAGACGGAAGTTTCCGAATCATTTCTGAGAAAAATTTGGCGGGTACCACAACACTTCCGGGTTGGATCACATCGACAATCGACAAGCCTTCCTTTTCCGTCGGCACGTGACTCTGAATCGATATTTCCGTATCGCTTGCCGTGAAAGTTACGCCTTGGCTATCTACCTCTATTTTAATCCCGCTTAAGATTGGAATCGTTGGTCGGGATGAGATTGCCTTAGACACATGTTGAATGGCTTCGTTTAATTGATCTTTCAAAATTAAAATGTTCATCATGTCACTCCCGTGGTTCTATTTCACGACAATTGTTCATAAGAATATAGGTTTAAAATCTCTTTAGTAGCAGTAGGGGCCCTGAATATGTGGATATGTGGGTTAAACCCTTAATAAGCAAGCCTATCCACATGTGAATAGTTTGTGCATAGGCTCACTTCGTCAAACTGACGCATTTTTGATTTTTTCGGTAATATTGTGGACAATTTTATATAAGTCCTGATCCTGTTGAACGGCATTCGATATTTTCTCATGCGCGTGAATGACAGTTGTATGATCACGCCCTCCGAAGGCATCTCCAATCTTGGGGAGAGAATAATCGGTGAGCTCCCTGGAAAGGTACATAGCCACTTGTCTAGGAAACGCGACGGCTTTCGTTCGCTTGCGAGCTTTGAATTCTTCAATCTTCAAGCCGTAGAACTCACCTACTCGCTGCTGAATATCTTGAATCGTAATCATTCTCGGCCGACTAGAAGGAATGATATCCTTCAGTGCTTCTGCAGCAAGGTGAGTCGAGATGTCTTGGTTAATCAGCGAGGAATACGCTACGACCCGAATAAGCGCACCTTCCAACTCCCGAATATTCGTATCGATTTGATTGGCTATGTACACCATGGCTTCGTTAGGAATGTCGAGGTTCTCAGCCTTCGCCTTCTTGCGTAGAATGGCGATTCGCGTCTCAAGGTCCGGCGGCTCAATGTCGGTTATCAATCCCCATTCGAAGCGGGAACGCAGTCGGTCTTCCAGCGTAGGAATTTCTTTCGGCGGGCGATCGCTTGAGATAATGACGGCCTTGCGTTCTTCATGAAGCGCATTGAATGTGTGGAAAAATTCTTCCTGGGTCTGTTCTTTTCCGGCCAAAAACTGAATATCGTCTATAAGCAACACGTCTATATTCCGGTATTTGTTACGGAAGCTCTCACCACGGTTATCGCGAATCGCATTGATGAATTCGTTCGTGAATTTCTCGGACGAGATATACAGCACCTTGGCACTAGGATTGTGATCCAGCACATAGTGGCCAATGGCGTGCATGAGATGGGTCTTACCAAGCCCTACTCCCCCGTATAAGAACAACGGATTGTACGCCTTACCGGGCGCTTCGGCAACTGCCAGCGATGCGGCATGCGCGAAACGGTTGCCGAGACCGACGACGAATGTATCGAATGTATACTTCGGGTTCATGTTATTGGTGAACGGATCGTCGGACACCATATTCGTCTTGACCGGTTCCGTTATGGGGACCACAACAGGCTTAGACGGTGTCGGCTGCTCCATTTCCTGCAGCGTGAACGAAAGCGCTACGTCCCTGMCAAGTACCTCGAATACCGTGCTGCGAATCATCTTCGAATAGCGGCTTTCTAGCCATTCCATAGAATATTTGTTCGGTGCACAAATAACAAGCGATGTATCGGTAAATAC
>NZ_JBFUIX010000313.1:0-2693 GCF_056401635.1 Paenibacillus sp. P4_E11
GATGAGAACGAACCTCTCCTCGCCCGTGGATGTGGCCCGCACGTCACAAGAGCTCGGGCTGTCGCGCCAACATTTGACCCGACTCATCAGGAGGAAATTCGGGATGTCTTCTATCGAATTTTTCACCAAACTCAAGATGCTTCAAGCCCAGACAGATCTCATCGAGCTTCCCGAACGAAGCATCAAGGAGATTGCCGCCAACTTAGGATTTACGAACTCCAGCCATTTCGCCAGAGTATTCCGCGAATATGCTAGCTATACGCCATCCGACTTCCGAACCCTGTATTTGCTTAGGGTAAATTAGTCCAATAGTCGATTTATCCATATAAAAAGCTAATACACCTATATAATATTGGGTACGTAATATTTACAATTAGTGTGAAAATCTATAATGAGAAAGGCGGAATGTTCCATGTACCAAGCCTATGTAGAAATATTCGAACAATATGATAGCTTACGGCAAACATCGGATTATGTTCAGTCCCAGCGGGAATCGATTGCCCAACTATACGAGAATGAGAAGCCTGAGGAGATCGTCTTCATCGCATGTGGCTCCAGCTATTGGGGATCGTTGTCGGCTTCGGTCACGATGGAATATAAGCTCGGGGTACGATGTTACACCGTTGCAAGCGGTGACGTTCTGCTCAATCCAGATTACTTTAAGAAACGCTTCACGAAGCCTCTTATTATCGCTCCTTCTCGTTCGGGCTCAACATCGGAAACGATCGAGGCGGTAACTTTATTAAAGGATACGTATCGTTGTTCGGTCCTCTCTATCGTTGAATACGAGAATAGTCCACTTGCTCAATTATCCGATCTATGCCTCTATATTCCTTGGTGCAATGAAGTTAGCGTCTGCCAAACCCGATCTTTTGTCAGTCTATATATGACCCAACTATTCCTCACTTCTATCTGGTCCCATGATCAGTCGTTAATCGATGAGGCTGACCGCTACATTGAGAACGCAGGTGCAATTATTCGGGCGAATGAAAGCAGATTGAAGCGCATTGCTGATCAACCATGGGATCATGTTGTTGCGTTAGGCAACGGGAGCTTGTTCGGAGTAGCCTGTGAGGGAGCCTTGATCATGCTGGAAATGGCTCAAATTCCGGTCTCCTTCTACAACACGTTGGAATTACGGCATGGCCCAATCGTTAACGTCAACGCCTATACACTTGTCGTTCTGTTCAGCAGTGGTAATGGTGGGCAGCGTCTGGAAGAAGATTTGGTCCAGGATTGCCGGAACAAAGGGGCTGAGGTAATTGTGATTGGTCAAGCAGGCACCTTCCAACAGCATAATCAAGTGTTCTCCATGGACCAAGAAACACAATCTGAATTCATAGGGCTGCTGGGTTCCTTTGTTACGCAGGGATTGGCTTATTACAAAGCGATTCAGAAGGGTGTGAATCCGGATTCTCCGCAAGGACTGACTCCTTGGATTCAAATCGGTACTCCGTAATGACCAAAAGATTCGATGTTATGACATTCATGGACGTTTGTGTCGACTTGATCGTACGAGGTGGAGACATCATTCCTAGATTTGGGCAAGCCGAACAGATTGTTGGCGATTACTCGATCGAACTTGGTGGTTCCTGCTGTATATTCGCCTCACAAGCAGCCAAATTACGATTGAGCACGGTAGGTGTCGGCATAGTTGGCGATGATCCGTTAGGTGTGATCGTACGGGATCGTTTGCAAGCATCTGGGATAATCATGGACTATGTGCTTACCAATCCGAATTATAAGACAGGAATCAGTATTGCCTTGTGCGATGATAACGATAGAGCTATCCTTACTCACCTTGGTTCTCTCGATGCAATGGGACTTGATGACATCCCGAACGAATTGTTCGAATCCGCCAAACATTTACATATTGGCAGCTATTTTTTGATGCAAAAACTGCAGCCTCATTGGGTGTCGATTGCTCAGAAAGCGAAGCAGCACGGGATGACCATCAGTCTCGACACGAACTGGGATCCGGATGAACGCTGGGCTGGAGGTTTGCAGGAGTTGCTCCCTTATGTGGATATTTTCCTACCGAATGTGAATGAATTGAAGGCGATCTCGCGTCAGGATACAGTCGAACAATCGATCGAGGTCTTACAAGACATCATCCCGTTGATCGTCGTGAAAGACGGTGCAGATGGTGCCTTCGCCTATCACCAAGGACGATACTTCAGAGCGGATTCGCTTAAAGAGCTTCGTGTCATCGACGCTGTCGGTGCAGGAGATAGCTTCGATGCCGGATTCGTATACGGATTCCTAGCCGGTTATGATGTGGAAACTTGCTTGCACATTGGTTGCATTTGCGGCGGAATGAGCACGACCCAATCAGGTGGCGTAGCCGGTCAGATTGGTTTGGACGAGTACATCCGACTCAGAGCGAACAATAGAAAACTTAGCAACTGATCAATTTGGTTGAGATTGGGGATGTTCGAGAGTATGAGGTTGAAGGTAGCCGTAATAGGAGCAGGGATCATTGGAGATTATCATTTGCGTGCGATTGCTACGATGCAAGGTATGGAAGCCGTGGCGATCGCCGATGTCAACGTCTCGAGAACAGACGATTGCGCTCAACGGTTCGGCTTGAAGGCTTACACGGATTATCGACAAATGATTGTGGAGATGCGGCCTGACATCGCGATTATCGCCCTTCCCCACTTTCTTCATTTGGAAGCCGCCATATATTGTAC
>NZ_JBFUIX010000314.1:0-2674 GCF_056401635.1 Paenibacillus sp. P4_E11
CTATTGGTCCTTACCACTCTATTACCCCCGGCTCCACATCTGTTTTTGGATACGTGCAATTGTCAAATATCAGCAGYAACCCGTTAGCGACATATTTCAAGATTGGTTTTGATGTAGCAGATGAAGTTCAATTGAATAGTGTTTACTATGCTGGTAGTAGTGACGTTACTCCAACATTGAAAGAGACGAGAACTTACAGCGGTACTGTAAACATAGTTCAGTGGGACTTTGGATCCCATCTCACTAAGTCTCTCGGCGCTGGCAAAACCGTAAGATTGTGGGCTGACTATACGTATAAAGGCGGTGGTCCTGGATCTGAAACCATTTGGTCAAAACACGTAACTGATAATGGAATGACTGCGGGTCAATTAGCGCATTATTCAACTGGGTATAGAACTCTTAACGTCCTAGAACAAGAGCTAAACGTTACAGAAATATGGAGTAATGGTGGTATGGGTTTAAAAGCATATAACCCTGGCTCACTCCTCCGGACCAACGATACCAGTAACAGTAAGGACAATGAAATAGACTTCGAGGAGCCTAAAAAAATATTTCAAGAGATCAAAGAAGGCAAACGTGAACCGTTAAAGTACACTATAACCGTCTATAAAGAAAAGGAACTTGTTGGCACATTCGACTCCGAGTATTTTCACAAAAACAAAGCTCAAATTGAAGAACAATATTCTTTAGTGGCGGCAAAGAACTAAGTAGTCTAATTTACGTATAATAATGTAAGTCAACCCACATATATTTAATATGTGGGTTGCAGTTTTTGAAAGGATTGATCTTAATGAAAAAAAAAACCATAAAGTATTTTCTATTGTTAATAACAACGATCATAGCGTTCAATATTATTGTATTTTTTCACAATCGGGCACTTGAAGAACCATTAAACATATTACCCGGTTACCTACTTCTCTCCACTGCTGTACTTTTTGGAGCTGCACTAGAGCTATATAGACAAAAAAATAAAACGATAAACGTAAAAAGAGGGCACTTAATTTTCTCTATTGTGGTCCTAATCATTAATTATATCGAAATCGCTTTTTGGGATAAGTATGGTTTAACTACTAAACCTGTGCTTAAAATTCTCGTACAACCCCTAATGTACTTAGAAGTTAAGGTACTCTTAGCAACAATTACAGGTAGCTTTTTAGTTCAATCGATCATTCATAATGATAAGGACTGATTTTCTTATCATCCGCGAGCAAACGTGTTTTTATTGAGACTAGATGGTCCCGAAAGCTGACGGCATTGCAGGCCAAAGGTTGATGGATTCGAATAATTACTTCGTCTTGCCGTTTTCCATTCTAGCGGTAAAGGAGATCCGGGCTATAGCAGTAACTTGGATTGCGTCCAATATCATGCTATTTGGCACGATAACTGATTCAGTTTTTCTAGTAATATTTCAGTAAAGGTTTCTAAAAAATTGGCTGCTGATGATCCGTCAGCAGCCAATTTTTTATGTACGCCCAGCATGGACCGGTGAAAGTCCGGAATGGGCTGGCAAGCGGCTATCATAGCCAAGAGCAAGGGTGTCCACCGTGAGGTGGAATCCGAAGGAAGCCAGAGGCAAAAGCACGCTCGTCGAGCAGAACGCCAATGATAGCCAGTCCGGCATGCGTGGAGAGAATAAGTTCGTTTGAGCGAACAAATTGGATTTTCATTATGCATCATGGGTGAGTTGAAATTAGTCTATCTAATCCCATGTTTTCTTCACCGGAGGTAAGAATTCCCTCAATTATCTTCGATTTTCAAAGAACACATGTCACGGATTCAGGTCGGTGATTTATTACCAGTTAATTATTTGAACTGCATAGGTCATGTCTTCGACATATTACTACAAATTTTTGTTTATTTGCAGACAGTTTGCATCATAACCGATACTTTTTACTCATGATAACTATATTAATCTACTGGATAATATAGATGCAGATTACTAAATTACACCAGTAAATCAAATTGGAGTATATGGCGTTAACTGGGATTTACTTAAGTTGGAGTTGGTTAATGGCACAGTGATACGCCTGAGAGGAGGAATCCCATTCCTTAAAGAATAGCGTTCATTTACTGTCTATTTCCTGTCTATTTCATATTTTGGTAATTCAAGTTGCGCGGTGTATCATACTATAGAAAGAGGGATTAAAATGATTCGGAAAAATATCCGGGTAGTTTTTAGCACTTTCATTGTAGGGGTCCTGGTTGGGACACTTACGACGGTTGTATCTGCAGCCACTGCATATAGCAATACTGGGTATTTCGGCCCCGTAAATGGTTACTCGCACCAAAATTATGCAATGGTTTCATCGACTAGTTCCACAGTTCACGCCGCTACTGCAATGGAAACTCAAGGTGGTGGCACCGTTCCGACGGGCTATATGGCTGCAAGGGCTAATCTATATAAATCAGATGCCCTTTGTCTAGCTTCTGATGAGGCATCCAACAATTCATCAGCAAGTCGGATCGATGCAACTACATTTATAGGGAACGCCTGTGGATCGGGTACCTACAACAGTAAAGGCACGACATCAGCATATAACGGTTCTACTGGATACAATCATTACTTTACATTCGTCAGTCCGAATATTACTTATTAATTAGGGGGGGAAAGAGATGCGTGTTATTTCATCTGTGGTGAAAGTAGCAATCGTCGGCTCCATCTTTGGTGCTGGCT
>NZ_JBFUIX010000315.1:0-2621 GCF_056401635.1 Paenibacillus sp. P4_E11
CGCCAAGAGTATATTTGAAGAAAAATGCTAATGCTCAAGACGCGCATGAAGCGATTCGTCCGACATCTGTTCTGAAAACGCCGGAAGAAGTCAAAGGTTATTTAAGCCGAGATCAGTTCCGCTTGTATAAGCTCGTATGGGAGCGATTTCTTGCTAGTCAGATGGCGTCGGCCGTACTGGATACGATGACAGTCGACATAGCGGTAGGCGATGTGCAGTTCCGCTCGGTCGGTTCTAAGGTGAAGTTTCCCGGATTTATGAAGGTGTACGTGGAAGGTACGGACGATGTTGCTGTGGAAGACGATAAGATGCTGCCGCCGCTCAAGGAAAAGGATAAGCTGACGAATAAGAGTATCGAGCCCAAGCAGCACTTCACGCAGCCGCCTCCGCGTTACTCCGAAGCCCGACTTGTTCGTGCCTTGGAGGAAATGGGCATCGGACGTCCGAGTACGTATGCACCGACGCTGGAGACGATTCAGAAGCGCGGCTATGTGGCAATGGAGGAGAAGAAGTTCATTCCGACTGAGCTCGGAGGACWTGTGATCCAGCTTATGGTTGAGTTCTTCCCGGAAATTCTCAACGTTGAGTTCACCGCCCGTATGGAAGAAGGACTCGACCATGTAGAAGAAGGCACGGTTGACTGGGTGAATGTACTCGACGAATTTTATAAGACGTTCGAGAAGCGGTTGGAATATGCCGAGGAAGAAATGAAGGAAATCGAAATACAGGATGAGATTACCGACATTCCTTGCGACAAGTGCGGTCGGATGATGGCAATCAAGATGGGGCGCTTCGGCAAGTTTCTCGCTTGCACAGGATTCCCGGATTGCCGCAACGCCAAGCCCATTGTTAAGGACATCGGGGTTACGTGTCCGAAGTGCAAGGAAGGCAAGGTCATTGAGCGCCGCAGCAAGAAAGGACGTGTCTTTTACGGATGCGACCAATATCCGGGCTGCGACTTCGTCTCCTGGGACAAACCTGCAAGTAAGCCATGTCCGGAGTGCGGCGGGTTAATGATCGAGAAGACGAACAAATCCGGTTCCCATTATAACTGTACGGTGTGCAGTCATAAGGAAGAAATCATATCAGAAGAAGATGGCGACGCTGACTATTGAGATAGTCGATCGTGGCGCTGGACTTCATATAAATGGGCAGCAGCGCGCAATGCTGCCTGTTCACATGAAATGGCATAAGCAATGCTCACGTGTTGCCTATTTATATGAACATCCAACACAACGACAGCCTAGTGGAGGAACAGAGAAGTGAAGGATATAGGGAAAGTTACCGTCATCGGGGCAGGACTTGCAGGTAGCGAAGCCGCATGGCAAATCGCGCAGCAAGGTGTTCCGGTGATTTTGTACGAAATGCGGCCTGTACGGAAAACGCCAGCCCATATTACAGATAAGTTCGCTGAACTCGTCTGCAGCAATTCGCTGCGGGCCAATGGCTTGACGAACGCAGTAGGTGTGTTGAAGGAAGAGATGCGACGCTTAGACTCACTCATTATGGCTTGTGCCGACAAGCACGCCGTGCCAGCAGGAGGGGCCTTGGCTGTGGACCGCGATGGGTTTTCCGGCGAAGTCACGTCTACGCTGCGCAACCACCCGCTAATCGAGGTGCGCAACGAGGAGCTTCCAGCCTTGCCTGAAGGAATTACAGTTGTTGCCACAGGTCCTCTGACTTCGCCTGCATTGTCGGAAGAGCTGAAACAGCTGATGGGTGAAGAATACTTGTATTTTTATGACGCTGCAGCGCCGATCGTAGAGAAAGACTCGATCGATATGAGCAAAGTGTATCTGGCTTCCCGCTATGATAAGGGAGAAGCGGCCTACTTGAATTGCCCGATGACCGAGGAGGAATTCGACGTATTTCATGATGCTCTGATCTCAGCGGAAACGGCTCCGGTGAAAGAGTTCGAGAAAGAAATTTATTTCGAAGGCTGCATGCCCATTGAGATCATGTCCAGAAGGGGCAAGCAGACGGCCCTGTTCGGTCCGATGAAGCCGGTCGGGTTAGTGAATCCTCACACCGGTAAACTGCCGTATGCGGTCGTTCAACTGCGCCAAGACAATGCGGCAGGTACGCTTTATAATCTGGTTGGATTCCAGACTCACCTGAAATGGGGGGAGCAGAAGCGGGTTTTCTCCCTGATCCCTGGTCTGGAGAATGCCGAATTCGTCCGCTACGGTGTCATGCACCGCAACACATTTATCAACTCGCCAAGGCTGCTTCGTCCTACGTATCAATTTGCCAAACGGGATGATTTGTTTTTTGCCGGGCAGATGACAGGCGTTGAAGGGTATGTAGAATCTGCAGCATCTGGCTTGATTGCCGGATTGAATGCGGGGCGTATGGCCAGAGGGGAAAGTTGCTTGACGGTTCCGCCAGAAACGACGTTGGGCAGCATGGCCCACTATATTACGTCTGCAGATCCTGATCATTTTCAACCGATGAATGCTAATTTCGGATTACTGCCTCCAACGGGTGAGCGGATTCGCAACAAAAAAATGAAAAAC
This sequence comes from Paenibacillus sp. P4_E11, assembly GCF_056401635.1. NCBI lineage: Bacteria > Bacillati > Bacillota > Bacilli > Caryophanales > Paenibacillaceae > Paenibacillus > Paenibacillus sp. P4_E11. The sequence continues at coordinate 2,517 of NZ_JBFUIX010000315.1, forward strand.
GAGAAGTTAGTAGAGCGTGCCTTGGAAACAATTCAGAATTTTACATCAAATATACACAATTAAGCTTGTGTCCGGTCTGTCCCATGTGGTACGATGGAGTATATC
>NZ_JBFUIX010000316.1:0-2611 GCF_056401635.1 Paenibacillus sp. P4_E11
TTATCGATGTTCTGGAAGATTACGAGGATTCTCATACCAGGGATCGGCATGCTGAAAGCTTGTTCAAAACCTTTTTATGAAGGACAACAATCCCATTTAGTTGCCCTGTATCCTACATACAAAAACTCTCCACCTGTCCCCATAGGCGGGCGCGCCTATCGCGCCCTAATCGAGTTATGCGGCTACTATTATTGGTGCTGTCGAATTTACTTCCGAGGCCTATGAGCTGCAAGCAAGCAGCTCCTTCACTATCGTATTTTCCAGCTCAAGTTCTACTTTAACTTACCCGTCCAACCGCATTGGCCGCATACGAAAAGAATCCGGTCACTAATGTGCCGATAGTCCGTACGCTCCGGTCTTTTCATAGGTGTCCGCGAATACATGCCACCCTCGTTAAGGCTATGTGCAATCTTGATCTCGCTTCCAGGGCAATCCGGGCATGTCAAGGTTTTTCTGATTTTTTCCAAAAAAAGAGTAACTTTTTCATGGGCCCCATTTAGGAGTACCAATATCTGTGTGGTGACTTTACTAGTTAAATAAAAGTAGTATTAAGGGGCCGAATCAAATAATTGAACTGGTCTACTTACCGTAGTTCAAATATTTGTACGGGGGATGCTTTTCCGTTGATTTCCCTAACCGGGCAATCAGCAAGGGGTGAATTTTGATTACTCATTTCGTTATCACTCGGAATGATGTGGAAAATAGGGTTTCCTCAACCCGAACCCGACAACTAACCTCGGAGGCAATACAATTCAGGAGGAATACACACATGTTCAAAAAAACCATTTTTACCAAGGGAGTCATTACCCTTGCCAGTGTCATTGCATTAACAGGAGTTGGACAAGCATCTGCATTTGCAGCAACCAACGATGGATCTATGGTATCATCTTCACAAACTGTCGCAAGCACTCAACAAGCAGTAGGGCTTAATAAACTAATTCAAACGGGTAAAACACAACTTGGCGTTAAATGGCGTCATGGCATGCAGCGACCGGGTTATGGTTTTGATTGCTCGAATTTCACTTCCTGGGTATATAAAAGTGCACTAGATATAAAATTTTCCAGTTCATCGCGCCAACAACGCTACAACAGCAGTATTGGCCGTCAGGTGATACTTGATTCTAAAGACAAGTTCAAAAATCTGCAAGTTGGAGACTTGTTGTTCTTTAAGAACTCGGCCGATCCTGGTGATGGTTCATTAAACCGGTCTACAAGCGGCGGTGGTGGTCATGTCGGTATTTATGCAGGTGTAGTCAACGGCAAGCATTACATTCTCCAAGCCGGTGGTGGACGTGGTAAAGTAACGTTTGAACCGATGGAAGGTACATGGTTCCAACGATCTCTGGTATACGCAAAAAGAATCAAATAATTCGTTTGTGATCAATTCTGTACAAGTCTTTTAATAAGTTTCCCTTACTTCAGACAAATATATACTGTTCCATGCTGATGGGGTTGATCCGACGGTTATTTTCTGAGGATCAGCCCTTCATTTTTTTAAGGAGCCATCAGGCTCCTCTACACCATGTCTAGTTAAGGGCCGCTGAGGATACAGGGGCGGCTTTCTCTATCTGTTGGCTCGGAACGGAATCGAACCGCAGCACAATTCATGAGTGTTAATACAATGCGTTCCAGCCTGATGGTAATGCCATTCTACCGGGGGCCGCCAGTTCCTCCATGCCTCATAATAAGAGGATGGCCTTCCTAACATGAGCTGGACTGCCCGTTCCCCTTCCGATCGAATGGCACGCGCCTGGTCAGCAGAAATCTTGCCGATGGCAACAGCCTTCTCGAAATCAGCTTCATCCTTCCATGACCATTCCGATCGATCCGAGTTCACAGTAATGTCGAGCAAGTAATCTGTGGTGTCGAAACCTACTGGAATTCGGCGAAGAGGTTCCTGAAGATTAATGTACCAGCCCCAGAATTGATGATCCTCGCCCCACATGGCGTAAACGGCGTGAGCTGCTCCGGGCGAAATAAGCATAAGTAAGTGCGCTCCTCCCCATGAATCATCACGAAGGCTATCCGAGGACTCTGACGTTACATGAAGGAGATTCCCACCCGACTTGAGAGGATAACCAGGACCCCAATACAATACGATCAAGTCAAGGGTATCCTGTACTGCGGTAGCTGTAGTGACCCTATATATTTGGTCATTCCATATGCGTCGTAGAACAACTGTATCGCCAGGATTAAACCGGGAACTGTTCATCATAGACATCTCCAACCTAATTGATTCATTCTCATCATCATCTACATATTTCTCCAACTCGGAGAACCCGAGGCTTTTATACAATCTTAGTGACCGTTCATTAAAAGTATATATACCATTTACAAGCAATCGTTCTCGCCCTTGTGACCGTGCGTACTGGATCAGTAACGATAGAATCCTCTTCCCTAATCCTATTGAACGGTAGTTTCCATCTCCTATAACAATGGGCAGACAATCGGTACATACTGCCGCATCCCCGATAGCTTTCCAGCGACCGGATTCTTGAACTTCGATAATGAACACTTCACCCTTGTTCAATAAGTAGGTGTACATTTGTTCCACTTTCTCGGCATCGTATGGACTTGAAGCAGCAGCGCCCCCTTCTGAATAATATAAGAC
>NZ_JBFUIX010000317.1:0-2603 GCF_056401635.1 Paenibacillus sp. P4_E11
GGGTGGAAAAACACCCCTATCTTTGCACAAGGGGAGTATGCGCCTGCTCCTACGATTGTATACGATTTGAAGGCTGAGGGGCCGGTACACGTGGTTACCCTGTTGTTTCCGACAAACGCTGGAGAAACATGCCCCGTGAAAGATATTGAAGTTCATGATCGACAAATCCGGTTGAACCTGCTAAGCGGTCAATGGATTGTTATTGAAGAAACAGAATATTTATAGGGGACAAGTACCGGAAAAACCGTCGGTTTCATTTTAATCTGCACAATAACGTGTGGGGCACCAATTTCACGATGTGGTTTGAAGATGACTTGAAATATCTCATCCGTTTGACGTTGCAGTCGAATCGGATGAGATAGCCGCAACTCACATAGAGACGGACGGAATCGTCCTCCGTAAGCGATCGCGCTGAACGGAGGGCGATTTTCTATTTACACTGCCGAAGCGACTGTTCATGGGCCTGCTCTAATCTCATCTATAGAGCGTATTTTATCGTGTTATGCGCACTGTAAAAATAAGCTGATGTACGAAAGAACTGCCGATGGCAAAAATTCGAATCGTCGATTACTGTGAACTCAGGAACGTCGTTCCTTTATCCTAACCAAGAAGGAGTGAATGAAGGCATGTTCAGGAAAATAAAAGCATGGACGATTTCTTCTCTTTGACTGATGCTAGATGCTATATTGTTCATCAAGCTCAAACCAACCGTATTAAGCAGCCGTTGCACCGGATAATCGGGACGAGAACGAAACGGGCGGCTTGTTCCTGCAAAAGGCGACGCACGACTTCGATTACATCAACCACATCCTCGGTACAAAGCCGGAAACCGTAGCCGCGATGGTATCGAAACAAATATTCAAAGGGACGAAGCCTGCCGGGCTGAAATGTGTTGACTGCGATGAAAAAAGGACGTGTCCCGAAAGCAAGTTCGGGAAGGATGAAAGGGCGTACTGTGCTTTCGCGGAAGATACGGGCAACGAAGACTCCGGCAGCGCGCTGATCCGTTATGAATCGGGAATGCACTTATCGTATTCGCAAAACTTTTTCGCGCGGAAAAAGGCGGCTGCTCGTGGAGCACGGTTCCTCGGCTACAAAGGGACGATCGACTTCGATTTCTACACCGGGCAGGTTAAAGTGTTCATGCACCATTCGACGCGAGTCGAAACGTATGAATTCAGCGGAGACGAAGGGCATTTCGGCGGCGACAGCGTGCTGGCGAAAAACTTCATCGAGCTGATGCAGGGCGATGCGGAGTCGGTTTCGACGCTTGACGACGGTTTGCAGAGCGCGCTTCTGTGCTTGAAAGCGAAGCAATCGGCCCTAATGGGTACGTTCCAGCAAGTATCCTGGGTATAAAAAAGGAACAAGAAATAAAACGGTTGACCGATATTGCTTAATCATAGAGAAAACACCTCAATTGTGCGGAAGTGTAGACTTTGACATTTCACTTCACCAGACGAAGAGGTGTTTTTCTATTTTCGTCAAGCTGACGGCCCGATTTCTCTATGCAGGTTAAATTGATTTTGAAGCTGCAAAAGTTGAGTCATCCAGACCTCCCGAGTAATCATTTCTAACGATTATCGCCCCGGCCGATGGTAAAGCAGGCTTTCACCGCATGTCGGATGCTCAAATCTGATTATTATATCGCACGGTCCGACTGTTATGTTACGTTACTAGCATAGCCGGACGGTCGCGGCCAACGGCTCGCAAAATCAGGACCAAGATAAGGTCGCCGTCTGCAATACCGCATATCGTCGCCTAACCGTGAAACGATAGTCGTATTTTGCCATCATGGGTCCGGTCTGACCTGGCTGGCCCATTCGCYCGAGATCCCTTTCCTAAGTCTGGAGCGGGTTTTGGCTTCCGCCAAGCTCCGTTACGACGATTTTGTTCGAGGAAAGGAGTCAGGAATGGGTGGTTCCCCGCTGTATCGGCCTGGGAAGTATAGCCCATCTGCATGAGGCGGGGTTGAAAGTATCGACAGGACTTCTGGTCAATGATGTTTGAAAGCCGACGGAAATAGGGATAGATCGGAATAGTCATCAAATAAGATTTGCCGCTCTAGGCGGCAGATCTTATTTTTTTCTACGACAGCATAATTTACTAACAATATATCTTCATCCATTCTTGCTCCAGTTTAGACAGATAAGCATCGGGATCTCGATTAAATTGTCTACGATCTACACTTTCCGTCAAGCMTTCATTTCTGTTTTGAGTGGAAAAATGCTTCATGGCTAGCATTTCAGCTGCGGATTATTGAAGCACACGTGGAGCACACGCCTCTCTTTTATACATGTGCTCGCGGCAACAATGCAACAATTGGCGGTGCTCGTGGGATACAGTCGGCCGGCTATGGGACTCAGAGTTAATCTACCAAAAAAGTCTCGGCCTGTGACCTCCAGTTCCATTATGAAACATGCTGATGTACAGGCCAAGACATTTTCATAGTAGGCGGTGGCTATGAAACAGACGGCAGGTAGTCTAGGTTTTATTGGGAGGAAAAAAGCCGGAAAGAATAGTCACAAAAAAGTCATAGCGTATTCATTAGGCCGTCATAACCATGCTTTATCTTTAATAGGCATCACCAAGTAGAAGTGGAG
>NZ_JBFUIX010000318.1:0-2600 GCF_056401635.1 Paenibacillus sp. P4_E11
AACAACTTAGATGCTGCTATCTATGAGAAAAACCCAGCCTTAAGGCGAGGCCACTGAAAAGTCTCTACATGATTGAAATAGAGGTACAGCCACTCAAGAAAAGTGAGATGGCTGTACCTTTTTTCAGTCTGGATAACGGCAGAAATGAGATCGATCCGATTCGGATGTTCAAGTACTTGCTGCTCAAGTCAATTTTTGAGTTATCTGATGCTAACATTGTCGAGCCTTCCAAATACGACATGTCGTTCAAATATTTTCTTGGCATGGCATCAGACCTCGGGTAGCGGCGAGATTCCATTGCCTGTGAAGCGGGGGAGTTGTAATGTCGCGTTTAATTTGGTCCGCTTGATAGGACGATGCGCGTAGTGACACCATTAGAGTGGTGTTATTGATGCCTGGAAGGTAGTCCCTCTGCATTTGAACGGCGGAAACCGCTCCCCACGCTAATAGGAGCACGACACAAACTAAAATTATAAGGAAAGACTTCATTTTGGGCACGATTGTTCATTGGGAAAGTTCCATTTTTTTACGAGAACAATTTCGTGGGTATACTTTAGAAAGAGAATGTAGATTTCAATAATCCTTGAGGGGTACCGATGAAAAGTTTCCGAGAAGGTAATCACAAAATAAAGATCATAAAGCTATTCACAACTCTTTATCGCTTTAAACTGCTACAATTCATTATCCCTGTTGCGGTGATCGTGTTTATTTACTGGGAGGGCCAAAACGAGTTCAGGAGGATTGATTGGGGAGAAACCCTTCACATACTTCGCCATATCAAGCCAACAACCGTACTCCTTCTGTTTGTATTTTCACTGATCGCAGTAGCTACAATTAGTGCATACGATTTTGTACTTCGGCGTCATTTCCGAATTCCGATCAGCCTATGGGATACATTCCGTTATGCATGGATTGCAAACACCTCTAATAGTGTAATTGGTTTCTCCGGCATCGCCGGAGCCGCTTTGCGGACTCTCCTGTACCGAAAACGGAAGATCTCTATTGAGACGATTACTGCTTCGATCGCTTTCCTCTCCACCATTACAATAACCGGCCTTTCTATACTCTCATGGGCTGGTATTTTCGGTATTTTACCCATACAGGCTGTATTAAAGGTGCATCCTTGGACCCTTTATGCGGTGTGGGCAACTGCTTTGTATTTGCCAGGTTACGTTTTACTGCAGCGAACGTCGTTTTACGCAAAGTGGTTGAATCGAAATCTACTCCGGATGAATGCAGCTACAATCGCGGCTTCTATTGCCGCTTCCTTATTGGAATGGGTCTTTGCAGGAATCACCTTCTGGCTAATTGGCTCCTGCCTTCTTCCCGATCTTTCTTTTACACAGGCGCTTGGCATCTATACTGTCTCTGCGATTACAGGTCTGCTCAGTATGGCTCCGGGCGGCATTGGCGGCTTCGATCTAACCGCTCTGCTTGGACTGCAACTGCTTGGCTACCAACCTGATAAGACGGCGGCCGTCCTCGTCCTCTTCCGGATGTTGTACTACCTTATTCCCTGGATTATGGGTCTTGCTCTAGCCGCTTATGATTTTGCGATGGATCGTGAAAGAGAGAATGGTCGAAATGACGAGGGTTTCGAGAGCGCATTGAACAGCTGGCAAAGAGTATGGCACTTTCCAAACCAGTTCGGGTTGGTCGGAGAACTCGGAGCTTGGTCGCTTGGCAAACTTGTATTTGCAAGTGGATTCGTTCTACTGCTCTCTGCAGCTATGCCCGGCCTGCTGTATCGGCTTCGTATTACAGAGGAGCTGTTGTCCGCTCCACTTATGAGTTTGTCCCATCAGTTAAGCGTCGTAATCGGCCTCTTGTTGATCGTACTTTCCTGGGGTATCTCTCATCGGGTCAAACGTGCTTACCAATTGACGCTTTTCCTTTTGTGCGCCGGTGCTCTTTTTACATTCGCCAAGGCTTTTGATTTTGAAGAAGCCATTTTCCTACTCATCGTGGCTTTGCTGCTTTGGATATCCCGTAATCGGTTTTACAGGGTCGCTGCACATTTCAGCAGGGACAAGGCAGCTTTATGGGGACTAGTAACACTTGTGCTCACCTATGTCTACGATTTGATTGCAACGGGTATTCATCCTGCTTTTCTAAGCATTGTCGCTATCACTGGGCTAGTTATCACATGGTTAATGATTTCACTTATTCTGCTGCTCAGGCCAAACCGTTTAGTGAACAAAGGCACCTCCGAAGAAGAACAAAATAAATTACGTTTGTTTCTAGAGCATGAACGAGGTAACTTTTTGACTCATGTGTTATTTTCGGGTGACAAAAGTTTTTTCTGGGCGAGCAATGATCGGGTATTGATTCCTTATTCGATCATCAGAAATAAACTCGTCGTCCTTGGCGATCCTATTGGGAAAAAGGAATTCATTAGTGAAGCAATCCAGGAATGTCAGCGTTTTGCGGATCTATACGATTTATCAGTTGTGTTTTATCAAGTTTCCCCGGATTACCTTCCGATCTATCATGAAAATGGATACCGTTTTTTCAAATTGGGTGAAGAGGCGTTGGTTTCATTGGAGTCCTTTACACTCAGTGGAAAACGGATCACAAACTTACGTAGTGTGAAAAACAGG
>NZ_JBFUIX010000319.1:0-2593 GCF_056401635.1 Paenibacillus sp. P4_E11
GCTCTATTCTTTATGCTGCACCCCCTGTGGTCGAGCCATTCCCGATCGGCATTCATGTGCCTCCTTCGCCCGCACAAGGGAATGATACTACATATGGGGAGATCCAGGACATGAACGCCAACGTTATCGTTGGCGGGAATAACTTGGTAACCAAATCAACCAACGAACGTGCATTGAATCTGGCAGCAACTCATGGTATTAAAATTCTCGTAGATGACTGGGGTTTCCACTGGAAGACGGATATGCTGCGTCAATATACGGCCGATGGAGGGATGAATGTTCGTAATGACAATCTTCTTGGTCAAACCTTCATGTCCCCTTCCACTGAAACAGGCTGGATTATCGAAAGAGTGGAATTGACCTTGGACGGAACCAGCTGTCCTGCCGGAGCCAGCATGGCCATGAAAATTTATACGGATCCTAGCAAGACCCAATTGGTTGCTACCTCTTCACCGTACCTCTGCTCTACGGCTTCCACGCGTCCGGAATTCATTTTCCCTTCCAACACCAATGTAGCAACTAACACCTCCTATTACATTGAACTTTATACGGGCAGTACGGTTAACATAGGACTAGTGAGATCTAGTACAACCGACGTATATGCCGGTGGTCAGGCTTATGTGAACGGGGTGGCGCAGAGCAAAGATTTGACCTTTGAAATTCGCTTCTATCAGGCTGTACGACCGTACAGCGATGGGAACGTGCAATCCACATCATTGCTCGATGATTTGACTAATTATTATAAAAACAATCCAAACGTTCTTGGCTATAATTTATGGGACGAACCTTCGTCTGCTCTATACGCCAAACTCGATGATGCGGCAGATCGGCTCCATCAAGAAGATCCAGATGCATCGGTTAGGGTGAATTTGTTTCCTAATTACGCTACAAGTAGTCAGCTTGGGATGGATCTACTTGCTAACGATACCGTGACCTCAACTCAACCTGTGGGGCAGACGTTTCGAACGGCTTCGGATCAATCCACCATTTCTACGATGCAATTGTGGCTGGATTCCACTACATTCTCAAGTGGAGAATCCTTGACATTGGCCTTATGGGACTCAACGACTAAGACGTCGAAATTGGCGGAGCAAACGTTGACTAGCGCCTCCAACAATTGGCCGCTATTCACCTTAAATGCGACTGTCAGCCCGAATACGAACTATTATTGGGAGATAACCCATAATGGGGCAGGCGATAATTCTGTAAGTTTGCAACGTTCACCTACTGGCGCTAACTGGATGAATAACGGCACTGGGTATAAATCAGCGGTCGCGTTGGATGCTGATTTCTGGTTTACGATCAACCAGAACATAGTAGGTGGCACCTATGAGGATTATGTATATCGTTGGGCAAGCATGAGACCGGATTTTCTCTTGTTCGACTACTATCCGTTTCTTGCCGCTTCCGACAGGCTTACCTACTWCGACAATCTGGAAGTGATTCGCAGGCAGTCTCTAGCTCATCATATAGACTTCTGGTCTTATATTCAGTCCTTCACCAGATCTGGTTATCGGTTTCCGAACGAAAATGAACTGAAGTATTCCATATACAGCAACTTGGCGTATGGAGCCAAAGGGTATATCTTCTACACTTACGAATCGTTAGGAACTGTAACCGGATTGATCTTACCTGATGGTACGAAACATTCTTCCTATAATGCGGTCAAGACTATCAATGCTGAGGTGCAAAAGCTTGGTCCTACGCTGAATACTCTTACTTCACAAGCAGTTTATAATACGGGCACTCTTCCGAGTGGAACAGTCGCACTTCCAACGAGCTTTTTCTGGCAGCCAACAGATACTAGCCAACCCCTTATCGTAGGATCATTCACAAACGACAGCGGGCGCAAATATGTGATGGTAGTAAACCGGGATTATACGAATTCCCGAACATCCTCGTTCACATTATCCACTTTGCCATTATCGGTAACGGAAGTATCGAAGACTACTGGATTAGAAGTCGGCACGAATTATAACCATGTGAGTGGAACATTGTCTTCCACGTTTGCTCCAGGAGAGGGTAGGCTGTATGCCCTCACAGAAGATACAGAGTCACCAGAGTCGGTGGTTAGCTTACAAGGAGTGAATGCGCACGATTGGTTCAGCAGTGATGTCATCGTGAAGTTATCGGCATCCGATAATTCGTCCTCCGTAGCAGCAATTGTATACAGCATGGACAATGCCAACCAATGGAGTACTTATCAAGGTCCTATCGTACTAAGTGAGAACGGGCAACATCATTTGGCATACAAGGCCTCAGATTATAATGGCAATATTGAAACCGCGAAATCGATCACAATCAAGGTTGATAAACTGGCGCCTGTTGTTCATGTAGATCGAGGCGGTACACCGTTAGCCCCTKGAACCGTAGTCGAAGACTCTGATAATATGGCAATCCATGTCACGGCAGAGGATGTACATTCCGGGGTCGATACGATCTCCATAACCATTGATGGCCAATCTTATACTTCTGGTTCCGTAATACCTGTGGCAGGTAAGCTGGGGTCCCATCAAATTCAAGCCACTATTACAGATCATGCGGGGAATGTGGCTAGCACCACAATCATCTTTCAAGTGATTACGAGCCTGTC
>NZ_JBFUIX010000320.1:0-2590 GCF_056401635.1 Paenibacillus sp. P4_E11
GGAGTAAAGGGGTTGGGCTGGAGACAGCTTCCTGAAATCATGAGCTTGGATGCGTCTAATCTGCTTGTTTATAAGGTCTGGTTCGTTCGGCTACCGCGTGTCGTTCTGGCGATTATTATTGGCGCGGGGTTGGCTATAGCTGGTTGCATACTGCAAGGGATCACAAGAAATCCGTTGTCTGACCCAGAGTTAATGGGCATTAATCAGGGGGCGTCCTTCTTGGTCGTATTATCCTTAGCCTTATTTGGTCTGAAAGACGTTACGGTTACGATTCTGATTGCTGCCTTTATTGGAGCGGCTGCGGGAGGAAGCATTGTATACACGTTGTCCGGGTTGGCTGGTTACACCTCCATTCGGCTTGTGTTAGCAGGTGTTTCGGTATCGTTATTTTTGGCTGCCATGACAACGGGGCTTATTATTTTGCAGGATGATAAATTGTCGGAAATTCTTTATTGGATGGCGGGCAAATTGTCCGGAACGACGTGGACGGATGTGCAGTTGAGTGCGATCAGCATTGTCCCTGGGGCACTTGCAAGCTTATTTCTCGCTAATCAATTTAATGTATTTTCATTAGGGGAGGATACGGCTAGAGGACTCGGGCAAAATGTGACTCGTGTTCGGAGAGTTGCTTTTCTTCTCGTTATTTTATTAGTCGGTGGAGCTGTAGCGCTATGCGGTCCTATAGGATTCGTGGGTTTAATGGTTCCTCATATCGTTAGGTCATGGGTAGGCACGGATTATCGAATTCTGATTCCGATGTCGGCTGTTGCTGGGGCTAGCTTGCTGCTGCTGGCTGATGTTGGCGGCCAATGGGTGCTGTATCCGACGGATACACCAGTTGGGATTATTACCGCTCTGCTTGGAACCCCGTTTTTTCTGTATTTAATGCGCCGAAAAATGGAGGGGAGCTAAGTGCATCATCCAAAACGGAGGTTTGTTCTTATTCTGACAGCGGRCAGTGTACTGATGCTCATTATGGCGGTACTCAGCTTACGCCTAGGCGCGGTGGAGACTCCCTTCCGACAACTGGTAGAAGAGATTGTACAGCGGGATGGAGTTGTCTACGATTACCGGCTGCCGCGGTTGATGATTGCGGTACTTATTGGTATCAATATGTCTCTCTCTGGGTCCATCCTGCAGGGGGTAGCTCGGAATCCGCTTGCTGCTCCTGATTTAATGGGAATTACAGCAGGCGGCGGTCTGGTGACGGTCATTATGATTCTTGCTGTACCGCAATACTCAGCTGTTTTATTACCGTTTTTTGCTTTTGCAGGGGCGATTGGTGCCAGTTTGCTAATTTATTTACTCGCTTATAACAAAGGAATCAAGCCGCAGCGTCTTATTTTATGCGGGGTTGCTGTATCCAGTGGCATACATGCGGTTGTTACCCTGCTGGTCGTCAAATTCGCGCCTACTGCGGCCCAAGCACTCGTATGGCTGAAGGGCAGTCTTTACGCTCGTTCCTGGGAGCATGTGAATGTGATTTGGCCGTGGACACTTGTATGCGGGCTACTAGCCCTTCTGTTTTCCCGTCAGTTGAATACATTGCTACTGAATGAGGATACGATTCGCAGTTTAGGTATGCGGACGGATCGTGTACGTCTGTTCTTGATTGTTCTAGCCGTAGGGCTGGCGGGAAGTGTAGTGGCTGTTGCGGGTGCTATCGGCTTCGTTGGTTTAGTTATTCCTCACCTAGCTCGGCTGCTGGTGGGGCCCAATTATCGTTTGCTGCTTCCAACCTCGGCACTGCTGGGGGCCATTCTAGTAACAGCAGCCGATACGGCAGGACGGATGATCATGCCGCCCATTGAAATTCCCGTTGGGATTATGACTGCGTTCATCGGAGCGCCTTATTTCCTGTATTTACTGCTGCGCACGAAGTAAAGCTAGTGCGGTAAGCCGATTTACCCATGAAAATAAATATTTTCGTTCGATGATAAAAACCGTGTAGGCTTGATGCTGCGCGGTTTTTATCTATTTATGGTACGTAACAAGCTCGTCCGATGGAGAACTTCAACTTCCTCATCCACCTATCCTTTTTGTACGTGCGAGAATGGACCTGGCGTATTCGGAGGGGGTCATGTCGGAGAGCCGTTTGAACTGTCTGGAAAAATGGTGAACGCTACTGTAACCCAAGCTTTCAGCGATCGACGAAATATTCCCGTTTTCCTCGCGGATGAGCTGCTTGGCCCGGTCTATTTTCAGACGATTGAAGTATTCCATCGCCCCAATACCCGTATGTTCCTTGAATAACATTTTGAGTCCCGTACGGCTGATCGCGAATATGTCACACAACTGGTCGAGAGTGTAATTTTGGGCTATATTGCTTTGCATAAAATGGATCATGTTTGAAAACGATTCGTTGCTTTGTTTTTCTCCGACTAAAGGCGCTGTTCTGCTTGAGCTTTGTTCCGCTCTTCTTCTGCGAATAAGACGAATCAGTAAAATCTCCAAATAATTGCGAATAAGCTGTTCTCCTCCAAAGACTGCGCCCTCACTCTCATGTGGACATCCGGATATATCGGGAGAACTGACAGGCGGATCGAACGCAAGCAAGCCTTCTTGCACAATAAATGACAGAATGCGGTAC
>NZ_JBFUIX010000321.1:0-2582 GCF_056401635.1 Paenibacillus sp. P4_E11
GTTTCAATTCCGCCATGTCTAGAATCGTATTGACAGACTCTTCCTTCGCTGCGTCAATGAATCCGCATGTGTTCACAATAATGACGGTCGCTTCTTCCATGTCTTCAACAAGGGAATAGCCACGTTGATGAACCAACCCTGACATGATCTCGGAGTCGACCAGATTTTTCTCACAGCCGAGTGTTACAACTTTTATTTTTTCCGACATTTCAATCCCCCAACTTTTATGCCTATCCTGATTCTGCGTCAACTTTAGTCGGCTCCCGATCGGAGCTTTCATATCTTAACAAGTATAATATAACGTCTCGAGGGTGTCAAAAAGCCATATTACGTATAAATAATCCAAAAAGAAGCACCCGAGACGGATGCTTCTACTCATGCAATGGCAAGTATTTATACCGGTCGCTTCAGTTCTATAACCACGTTCCGGGCATTCTTCGTATCAGCAAATGTAAGGACGGTATCATTAACCATAATATCCGCAGCAGCTGGCAGGCCGACTGTCAAATACACACTTGTATCTGACACCCACTCACGAATATCGCCTTTCTTGTAGAGCTTCTGTTCCAACACTTGCCGTTCTGTCTTGCCTTCGGTAGTCGGGACGATCTTATCAATGCGAAGCCAGCATTCTTCCCCCTTCGTAGTTAACTTCACATTCAACTTATCCGCGTTCAGTAGCGAATAAAAATCCGTGTTGTTCTCACTCCGTACTAGTGTAAGCACAGGCACCGCTGGGGTAGGCGTAGGGGTAGGAGTTGGACTGGCATTAGCTTTCGAACCTGACGTTGAACCCTGACTGCCTCCATCGGAAGTCAGAGACTTGTTATCAGGAACTGACTTTTCAGTAATCTTATCCGCCTCGTCAACCTGTTTATTAGATTCTCCCTCGTAGGATTGACTGATGAAATAATAAATAACACCGAGAATGAGCATGACAAAAGCCAGCATCAGGATGGCGGAAGCCCATTTGCTAATCTTATCCGAATTACGTGCATGCGTTTTCTTGCGTCTGATGGGCTCAACCGTCGTTTCAGGGGTCGGGGTCGGAATTACATTTCGGTACATACCAAGTACTTCGTTCGGATCCAGACCGACGGACTCGGCGTAACTTTTAATGAAAGCCCGGACATAAAAGCTTCCAGGCAATACTTTGTACTCTCCTGTCTCTATTGCTTCCAAGTAACGTTTCCGGATCTTCGTCATCTCTTCCAACTGATCCAAGGAAATGTCGTTTTCCAAGCGCGCTTGCTTCAGTAACTGTCCCAGCTCGGACACGGCATCCTCACCTCCTTGAATGTTACGCCATGCTTAATAACTAGCAGGCTAGATTAAAATCCCGGCTCGTGATCCATATTGATAAAACTCTCATAGGATATCTCTTCTTCCGGGGTATTCCTTAGTTCGATAATGTAATCAAAGTGATCGTATGTGTATTCGGATTCACGAATGAATATATCGGGATGTTCAATCACTTTCGTTGACGGCATTCTCATAATTTCCCGGAGCAATCCATGATGCTTCTCATTGGAACGCATCGTGGAAACTATGCCATCTATGATGAAGACGTTATGCGTGTTCATCTCATCCTCAGAGAGTTGACTGCGCACCGTTTGACGCAGCAATGTGGATGATACGAATGTCCACCGCTTCTGAGCACACACACTTCCGGCAATGATCGATTCTGTCTTCCCGACCCGCGGCATCCCTCTAAGACCGATGACCTGATTACCTTCACGCTTGCATATTTCCCCTAAGAAGTCGACAAGTAACCCAAGTTCATCTCTTGTGAAGCGAAACGTCTTGCGATCGTCGGAGTCTCGCTCGATATATCGTCCATGTCGAACGGCTAAGATGTCAACAAGCTTCGGTGTACGTAAAGCGGTTACTGTTATATTATCCACTTTCTTTAACATTTTACCCATTAATTCTATTTTTTCATCATCATTCGTCTGAAGTAGCATACCGCGTGTTTTATCTTCTACCCCATTAATTGTCATGATGTTCACTTCAAGCATCCCCATCAGTGAAGCTATATCACCAAGTAACCCTGGACGGTTTTTATGAATCTTATATTCCATATACCATTGTTTAACTTCCATTCTAACACCCCTCACATAAGCTGYAATATATGTACAATAGCAGACTATCCTCATAATTAGTCAATATTATTAATTATTCTACAATTTTCGCTTCTTTCCTCCTAGAGGTAATAACTTTTTCCTACACTAAGCGCAAAAGCCTCCTTCATCAGGAGGCTCGGCGATCTTGCTTTATTTCACTAATTTGACCATCAAACGTGCGATCATTCTTTTCTCATCTTCGTCTGCTACATCCCAAAGTTCCTTCAGGATTCGCTCTTCCTTGTTCTCCGGATCGATCTTATCGGATAGGAATTCTCCGATCTGAAAAGCAAGCTTGGAGATGGTCTCATCGCTCATCCCTGCTTTATGAGCTTGATCCACCCGGTCTGACAGGAAGGTTTTCCATTTCTCAAAGCTTTGCAGTACCGTAGACATGATAACACTCTCCTTCGACATTATTGTACAGCAGCAGTTGCAGTTGTAGGAGGGGCATTAGTC
>NZ_JBFUIX010000322.1:0-2582 GCF_056401635.1 Paenibacillus sp. P4_E11
GTTTTATACCGGACTGGTGCAGCCTCTCAYGTGGACAGATGGACTATCTGGACTACCTAAAGCGTTGACAGCTCAGCAGGTGAATCAGATCAACACATTGGCGTTGCCAGGGGTGAAAGTATTTGAGACCGTTCGTCGATACCCAGATAATGCGGCGGCCAAGCAACTGATCGGATACATCGGTGAGAACCCGCAGCGAATCGAGCAAATGTATGCCCGGGAGCTTAAAACTGGACAATTAGCGATTAATAGCCGAATCGGTGTTGCGGGTTTGGAGAAGACGCTGGAATCGTATTTGCAAGGCATCGGCCATACATCKATCAGTCAGTTCACAGATGCCGTTGCGCGTCCAATGGAAGGAATGGAAACCCGGCAGGTGGCCCCGGACAATCCCTATTACCCGCTTCAGGTGGTTACAACGCTGGACTTGCCGCTGCAGCGGGAGATCGAGCAGCTGTTGTCCAAGCTGCAAATCCGCGAAGGCGCTGTCGTCGTACTGGATGCTTCGAATGCCGACGTGCTGGCGATGGCTAGCAGGCCTGACTACAATCCGAATCAGGTCGACCTTGTCGGTGGTCAGTGGAGTAACCGCGCACTGAAGGCGTTCGCACCTGGATCGATCTTCAAGACTGTTGTGGCTGCTGCCGCCCTGGAGGAAGGTGTGGTCAAGCTGGATGAACATTTCCGCTGCGACGGTGCCCTGGGCAAATACGGCTTCACTTGCTGGCTGAAGAGCGGGCACGGCAGTATTACGCTTGAAGAAGCGTTCGCTGTGTCGTGCAACGTGACGTTCGCCAAGGTTGCTGAGAGGTTGACAGGCAGCCAGTTGCAGAGCTATGCGGAGAAACTTGGGTTGGACYGGCAAGTCGGCTGGACGGACAAGCGGGGCAATGGGACGTTCATGCAGTTCGACGCTGAGGAGCAAGGACAAATATTCAATGGCCGAATCCCTTCTGAGGATGAAGGTGTGCGTGTTCAGACGGCGATTGGCCAGCGTGATGTCCTTGTATCCCCCCTGCAAGCGGCCAATCTGGTCGTAACCTTGCTTAATCAGGGCGAGGTGCACCGTCCCAGAGTCATCCAGAGCATCCGGTTCCAGAATGGGACTGCGGCCCAGACGTTTCCAGAGGAGGTGCTGCTTGCAAGAAGAGAAGGTATTTCGACATCGACAGCGAAGCGATTGACAGGCTGGATGCAGGATGTGGTTCAAGAAGGGACGGGCAAGTCGCTTCAGCAAGCGAAGTGGAAACTGGCCGGCAAGTCTGGGACTGCCGAAGTAACTGTGAATGGCAAACCGGCTGTGAACCAATGGTTCATCGGCTATGGACCGGTAGAGCGGCCTCGGTATGCTGTAGCTGTCGTCGTACCGCATGCGAACGAACGTGAGGGTGGACTGGCGCTGAATGTGTTTCGTGGTGTTATGGATGCGCTCGCGCTTCGGGAAGGCAACGTCTCCGCTAGCAAACCCTGACCGGACCGGGGCAATCTCACTGACGGTAGYAATGTCTAATCTAAGCGAGTGCCTAAGGACAAACAAACAGGAGAAGTGGCTCTTCCAAGAATATAGTAAGGCAAGGTCTGTTACGGAAGCCGATCCTTCCGACCAATCTTGCTATTGATGGAGGGGAACTCATGGAGGAAGCCACGAATAACGTTACGGTTATGCCTGACGTGCCTGCTGACACATTTGCTCCGGTATCCGTGCAATCGTATGTGGAAGCAGTAGAACCGACAATCGAACTATTCGCACAAGATACGGAGCCGTTTCTTGGCRAATATCGAGCCGAACAACCGGATCAGGACATTCCCGGTGACCTGGGTGAGTCGGTCATCATCAACAGTCAATACCTTCATATTAAGGCAATCAACTCTAGCCATGTTGCCAGCAAATGGCTTAAAACGATGGTACTGCGCCAAGATCCTCGGATTGCTCAGCATATTCCGGATACGCGGAGATACTCACCAAGTGCGTTATCGTCCATGTTAAGTTCGTACGGCAAAGTCGTGCTGAAGCCCGTTATCGGGAGTGGTGGAGTAGGTCTCATTATGGTTACTAGTTCTAGCGGGCTCTATATGGTACGGCATCAACGCTCTATTCGAAAGTTCGGCAGTTTCGCTGCGCTAGTCACAGGGTTGAGGCGGATTCGCCGGAAACGGAAGTATTTGATTCAACGAGGAATTACGCTTGTCACAATAAACGGACGTCCGATCGATTACAGAGTGAAGATGGTCCGGAAGAACCGTCGCTGGGCCACGACAGCTATGGTCGGTCGTCTGGCCAGACAAGGACTATTCGTCACAAATTTATGTAGGGGTGGGACGATGATGACGTCCGCTGAAGGCATCAGCCGCTCCTTGTCCGTCTCTGCGGTAAAGGGTAAGAAGACCGAGATGCGTCAATTGACTCGGATGTGTATCTCCATCCTGGAGCGCGCATTTCCTGGCGTCGGGAAATTTGGTTTCGATTATGGCATCGATCAGAACGGGATGATCTGGATATTCGAAGTGAACACGCGACCGCACTAACGATGCTGTGAGGTTGGTACGGGGCATGACCGACACAGTTTAGCAAGCTCAAGTAT
>NZ_JBFUIX010000323.1:0-2581 GCF_056401635.1 Paenibacillus sp. P4_E11
CTAGTACTGCACCTGAGAACATATCCTCAGCAACCAATTTTTCAATAGTCGAATGAAGCTCTGTCAGATCAACTGATAAAGTCATCTCTACTTCCACCTTTTTCCTTAATGAAATTATTGATATATGTCATTCGATTCATTTCGTGGAAATCCTTCTCTGAAAAGTACAAATAGGACTGTGACAGCCTGCACTCTGGCAACCTGTCACAGCCCCTTTCTCCGAGTCGCCCCGTATCTTTTCGCAAAGCACCGTGGCACCGCTATTGGCTATGCTTGGAAGGACTCAGGGAGTCGGTAACAAGCCTGCTCAAGCGCCTGGAGCAAGGATAGTAGCTCTTGCTGTAGATTGGGATCTGTAATACTGCCTTCTTTACTCAATTTCAAAGTGATGTGCGGTATGATCAATGTTCCTTTTTCTACAATCGCCGCATTAATCATATTCAGCGTGAGCAGAAGTGAAGCATGGGCCTTATCACCACCCATTGGTGTTGGCGAGGCACTGATTACCGCTGTAGGCTTGTTCATTAATTCAGTTGTAGATACGAGCCAATCCAAGGCATTTTTCAACACACCCGGCACACCATTGCCATATTCCGGCGTACATATTAGCACACCATCTGCTTTCTGAAGCTGAGTTCTTAGTTCTCTGACCGTGACAGGTCCATCATCAGCATCGAGATCAGGGTTGAAATGCGGAAGGTCGCCCAACCCGCCATAAATGGTAAATTTCATATTTGTCGGGGCCAGTCCGATGACAGCCTTCATTAATGTTGTATTGGAAGACTGTTGACGAAGACTCCCCGATATGGCCAATAGTTTCATTTCCTTATTCATTCAGTATCACCTCCCTTTTTCTGTGTCATGTCATACGGTGTCTGAACCAAGAAAGGCTGCAAATTGCTCCGGCGTTTCAAATCGATTAATTGTTACCCCTTGGTTGCTGAGGTGACTTTCCAACAGAGAGTCGAGACGTTCTACGGCTTCACAAAGCGGAGCTAAATTACGAGAGTCAAGTAATGCGATTAAATCAGGGAACCCCAACCCTCTGTAAATGGACTGGTAATCTAAGGTTGGGTTCAAAGCGACTGGCCAATGCCCCTTCTCCGTAAAGTAAATAAACCGAGAGATTTCATCTTGTGCTCCTATGGCCCAATAGAAGGCAGAGATATAGTCATTCGTTTCACAAGCCGTTATGATCTTATCTAAAATGCCCTTCATCTCTTCATAAAAACCTTTCATTCTGTCGGGATATGAGGGGCTGCCTGAATAAGTCTCCTTTTGTTTCACCAGTAGCGCAAGAGTATCCTGTGTGAGTTGCTCACAAGCTCCCCGAATATCTTCACACGAACGAGAACGCATAATGGTTTCCATAAGCTGCTCAAGACGGGTTGGTTTTAACGCGAAATTCATAATCTGTTCCGAATTTTTGCCCCATCCCTTTGTGAAATAAGTTCGATTTAACAGCGCAAGACTCTGCAGTACATGCGTTAATACCTCGCGTGCTTCATTACGTAAGAATAGGATGTTCTCCGAATGCATCATGCGACTCATTTTGTATAAATGCACATAGGCATCGCGTAACTGCGACTCGGATTTCTCCATCAACTTCAATCCCTGTTGGGGCATATCGATAATTTGGTCACGTAACTTCGAAAAACGAACCTGGTCCTCGTCTGAACGTACATACAATAATTTGCAATCCGCGATTATCGTTGTGTTCGGTTCTTCGAATGCAGCCATTCTTTGCGCACGCTCCCAACTGATTGGATAAAAATCGAAGCTTATATGATCGATCACAAACTGGATACTGTGACGGTAACCACTGGACGTAGCTGGAATGAAGAAGAAGTCCAAATCGGATCGTTTGGTAGCTGTTCCTTGTGCATATGACCCGTAGTAAGCGATGATCGCAACGTCATCCGGACAATTCGACTTGATATGATTGACTAGCGTTTCGGCAACATCCCATACGTTCAACACTTGTATTCCCCCTTATTATGTAAATAGTATACCTAAATGAATCGGATAAGAGGGTAAACTTTTAATATATCCATATGGTATTTGGGTTCAGAATCCCAAGAGGACTGTGACAGCCTGTTTCCTGACAACCTGTCACAGTCTTCCATGTGCGTCCAATGTGTATATCGTTCTCAGAGGTGCCGACCTCACGGAATGGGACAATTCAAATAAAGATAAATTGTAACTTGATGACATGGAGGAACTATCTGACAATAGTTCATGGGGGAAAAGATCCTTAGTGCACTTAACCTTCAATATCCCTACTACGACCTAAGGAGTGATGGTGTTTGAATACGAACAATCATACAAAAGAGCCTGTGAGAGGTCGTTATTGGTAAACAAGATCACCTCTCATTAGGTAATGGGAGGCAACTAGGAAATGATGTCTTTAAGGAACATGGTACGAGGATTAGTAAATGATTCTCCTGCCAAACAATTGATGCAGTTGTGGGAGCATGATGCGGAATCGTTGAAGTTTTGGCGGGCAAGCAGCAATTTCGTCTACTCATTTGATAGAAACGGTAGTCGGCACTTCCTCCGATTCATTCATGAAGAAGACAAC
>NZ_JBFUIX010000324.1:0-2580 GCF_056401635.1 Paenibacillus sp. P4_E11
AGAAAAAAGGAAAATGGCTTATTACCTCTTTCTTCGCCGGCTCACTCGGCTTGTTCATCTTGTTCGGGGTATTGTTTTATTTGTCAAACATTCTGGAGAAAGATCCATACAATATAGACGGGGTAAAAAAAGGACTTGTCCTCGCGATCCCGTTGCTTGGCATGGTTGTGACATCCTATACGACCGGCAGCGTGATCAAGAAAAACGGGATTCTGATGCGCTGGTTGATGAATATCGGCTTAGTGCTTATGGTTGCAGCCTTAGGCTCCACTATTTTTTTCTTCAAAAACTTGTACGTCTTCATCGGCTTGCTCACCATTAGCAGTATCGGAACCGGCATGCTTCTCCCCTGCCTGAACACATTAATTACCGGTTCAGTCGAGAAGGAACAACGAGGCATGATTACATCCCTCTACAACAGCTTACGATTCCTCGGAGTTGCCGTAGGACCTCCCTTATTCGGCTGGATGATGGAGAAGTCGGAGCGCATCGTGTTCATTTCCGTATCGGTCTTATCTCTTATTGCGCTCGGCCTTGTGTTTTTCCTGATCAAACCGGATAAACAGGTGAACTGAGGAAGCAAATGTAGGTATAATGTTAGTTAGGTAGCGGGTTATACACCTAACAAACCGATGAACAGGATGAGACGCCCCATGGCAGTTACAATAGATCAACGCACGGCCGCGGCACTACTCAGCTATTGCCAGATGAAGCTTCCCGAGGAAGCATGTGGTGCACTAATGGGGTTCGTTAATCCGATCGATTCCAGCGAAATGCAGATCACTCGTTTCATCCCGATTACCAATCGCGCCTCCCAGCCTGAGACGTCCTTCAGCTTCGATGCCAGGGAATGGGTCTCACTTGTATGGAGGGAGCATCAGCCTGATGAACTAATCGGCATCTTTCACTCTCACCCGACGGCACCTGCAATCCCTTCGCTACAAGATTTGGATTCGGCTTGGTCGCATCTTCCTGTTCATCTGATCATCGCCATGGAAACGGGAGAATGGTTCGCCTACACAACAAAAAACCACTCAACCGCAATTAGCGGCGATTGGTTCAATGGCTTAAATATTCGTATAAATCCCCCAGCGTAAGCACGTCCCGTTCCATCACCTCACGCAACAGCTTCCCCCAAAGCTTCGCGGTCATGATGGAGTCGTACAAGGCGTGATGCCGGCTATCTGCTTCGATTTCATAGCTTTCAAGCAACGCATCCAGACTATAGCTACTTCGCTTGGGATGCATTCTCTTGGCCAGAATCAAGCAATCCAGCAGTCGATGGGACAAGTTAACCTTAGATGTCTTCCATAAAGCCGAGTTCAAGAAGTGCTTGTCATGACCGCTCCCGTGAACGATCAGCACACGATGCTGGACGAATTCCAGAAACTCTCTTAATACCGTGATCAGCTCCGGCGCTTGTGCCGCCTCCTCCATGCAAATGCCCGTCAGAAGCACCACTTCCTCCGGGATTTTACCCTTTGGCTGCGTCAAGCTGTAGAACGTTTCCTCATGCTTGATCAGTTCGCCAGTGACGGAAACCGCCCCAATAGAAAGAATCTCATCTCCATTATAAGGTGAGAAGCCGGTCGTCTCCAGATCGAAGACAACCGCTTCCAGATTCTCCAATCCGATCTCATACAAGCTGTTCTTGCGCTGTTCCTTCATAAAAGAACGGATAAAGGCCATATGCTGCGCATTATGCGCATCGAACATCGAAGCGACAGCAGGTGTAATGCCGCCCTTCTTGTAGAGGTGCCACATTCGCCCGACGGCTGACATGTCTTTCATAACGAATCCCTCCGATCCGTCCGGTTGTTCAGAAGCAATCGCTCGGTCCGTTTCTTGACAACCTGCTGCAGCTCCTGTCCGTCACGCAGAGCGCGTCTTAACTGTTGCTTCAGCTCCCGGCTCAGCTGTTCAGCTTGCAGTATACCTCTGGTGGTATAGATGCCATGATCAGTCTGATATGGCGTTTGCGTCCTTAACCACAAAGCGAATTGTATCGCTTCTTTCCAGCGACTGCCCAATTCCGGATCAATAATCCCTTGTCCGACCAAAACATCAAGCCTGGATAATGATGAAGTTTCACGGACATCACCCTCGATCGCAAGCAGCCTTACCCCGTTGATTAACGGAATATATGCACCATACTTAATATCCAATCCTCCTGCATCAGGTCCATATCGTTCCGTAATCAAGTTGCCGAATGGCCCGAGTGACAGCTTGTGATGCAACGTATTACGCAACATATCGCCCATTATGGATGGCCGCTTGCTCACTTCGGCATGGAAGGCAATCTTCAAGGCGGATACGAGCGACTCCTCTCCGTGAATACACCGCAAATCCGACGATATCAATAAGTACCTAACACTTTCCCAATCCGAGTTCTCGAACCAGCCCTGAATCATCCGCAGCCATTCTGACAGCGGCTTCCTCCATTGCGGATTCGTGCTGATCACATTCCCTTCGCACGGAGGATACCCAATCTCCTGCAACGATCGGAATACCTCTTCTGCCAACAGACGGTAATACGTATCCGTCTTCTCCGACTCCGCTTCATCTGGGTCTGCATACACC
>NZ_JBFUIX010000325.1:0-2562 GCF_056401635.1 Paenibacillus sp. P4_E11
CTATTTTCTTGGCGGTTTGCTAATCATAAAAGGGGATTTGACCATCGGATTGTTACTTGTGTTCGCGCTCTACTACAAAATTCTATCTGAAGCGATAAAAAACTTATCCAATGCCAACGCGACATTACTCGCACAACAGACAATATTTGATAGGATTTTAAATAAGTTATCATTTCAAAACATTCAAGGAACAAAAGTTCCTTCAAGTAGTTTCAGTGAAATCGTGCTGGAGAATGTCAGTTTCAAATATGAGAACAGCCCAAATGATGTTTTACATAACGTTAATTTGAAAATTGGATGCGGGGAAAAAATAGTAGTAATGGGAGGGAGTGGTGAAGGGAAATCGACTCTTGTGAAATTGTTAACAGGAATTTATCAACCTTCTGGGGGAACTGTCACAGTATCGAATATTCCAATTAATGAAATCAAGCCCAATTATCTTTATAAGAAAATAGGGTTTGTTATGCAGGATGCTACCTTATTTAACATGAGTATAAAAGAATATTTCTTGCTGGTGAACCCTAAGGTTAGCGATAGTGATATCATCCATGCATGTGAAAAAGCGTTAATATACGACTTTATAGAAGGATTACCAAATCGATTTGATACTGTAATAGGGGAAGGTGGTGTAAAAGTGTCCGGGGGACAGCGACAGAGATTAATTCTCGCTGGGCAATTCCTGAGAGAAGTGGACATCCTTGTGTTTGACGAGGCTACAAATCATCTTGACTCCCAAGTGGAGGATCTAATATATGAGGCCTTGGATAGTTTCGGAAAAAATAAATCTATAATCTACATTACTCACAGGGACAAGCTAAGTAAATCTCAAGTGAAACAATTGCTTGTTCGCAACGGCACCATCCAGGAGCAAATCGTGCCTAAGTCACAAATGTATGATTCGATCTAATGGGAGGGGATGCGTCTGAAGGGCAGAGTAATATGGATTACAGGAATATCAGGTGCAGGAAAGACTTACCATTGGGTCCCCGAGGAGACGCTGGCGTACCTCTTGGAAGAGTAAAAAACGGTCGGCTGCCTTCGAAGCAGTCGGCCGTTTTTTGGTGAAAGCCAGATTTTCAGCCAGGCGTCAAGGATGGCACCGCCGCGGGGCGGTTCCCCCGGATTCTCCTGTGGCCTCTGCTTCGCGATGGCCGATCAGTCCGCTCCTGGGTCGATCAGATATTTAATAATTTAATGAAAATGGTCTAATAGTAGCTTTTTTGAACAAGAACAAGGATTCAACCGAGGGACGGGAACTATAGCGTAATCAAGACAATACGGCAGCTGGCCAGACGACCAGCTGCCGTATTTCGTTAAAGTAACGGGCAGTTTTGCAGAATATAATGGAAGGATTTTTTTGTGGATTAGTAGAATATTTCATTTGGGATTAGCAATCCATAAGAAACAACCCAAGCTGAAATGTCCTATAATGTAGTTATCCCTCATGAACAAAGGAGAACTGAAAATGAGAGAACTTGTTCTATTTTTGCACGCGTCGCTTGACGGTTTTGTTGAAGGGCCAAACGGTGAAATGGACATTGGCTGGGTTTCCTACGTTGCTGATTTGGAGAAACACGCGAAAGAWATTCTGAGTACTGCCGACACTGTCATTTGGGGACGTGGGACTTATCAGATAATGCACAGTTACTGGCCATCTGTGCCTTCTAACCCATCAGCTTCGCAGCATGAACGGAATCATGCCGAGTGGATCGAAAAGACAGCCAAAATCGTTTTTTCCACGACTCTGGAGAAAGTCGAATGGAACAATTCCAGACTGGTGAAAGAAGATGTCGAGGAAGAGATCAAGAACCTCAAACAGCAGCCAGGCAAGGATATGGTCATCCTCGGCAGTCCTAGGTTCGCACACTACCTTATGCAGCTTGATTTAATAGATGAGTATAAAATTACGGTTTCTCCCGTCCTGATCGGCAGCGGGTTGCCGTTATTCCAAGGTCTCAAGGAGAAGATCAATCTTAAACTTATCGAAAACAAGACATTTGATTCTGGAGCCATAGGCCTCGTTTACCAGACGATAAGATGACCGTGTCACCTAAAGTAGATTACGCTAACGGATACGATAGTTGAATCATGACGTCACGGCAGCCGGCCAATAAACAGGATAAAAAATAGAGCTAAAAAAGAGTTTTATGAAATCTTATGTGGCATTGCAGGAATATTTGTTGGTAAAATTATTCATAAGTTACTGATGATCTGAGGAGCAAAATCAAAAAAAAGATTGCGGAGGAAAGCTACTATGAATCTTTTCGTTTCGTCCGAATGCTCCGACCCGTCTTTTATCGTTCAAGACCAAGAGACGTTGAGATCAAGGATGGACGAATATCTGCAAGCTTATGAGCAATTGGACTATTTCAGCGGTTCTGTACTGGTAGCGCACGATGGCGAGATTGTGTTAAACGAAGGCTATGGGATGGCCAACCGGGAGCATGAAGTCAAAAATACACGTGATACGATCTTCCAGTTGGGATCCGTAAGCAAGTCCTTTACAGCTGCCGCGATCATGCTGCTGCACGAGCAAGGCGTCATTAACACGGATCATACTAT
>NZ_JBFUIX010000326.1:0-2545 GCF_056401635.1 Paenibacillus sp. P4_E11
ATCCTGGATCTGGTCGGAGCGGAGAAGTTGCTCGGACGGGGGGACATGTTGTTCCTGCCGATGGGGTCGTCCAAGCCGGTTCGCGTGCAAGGCGCCTTCTTGTCAGATTCCGAGGTAGAATCAGTCGTATCCTTCTGTAGCCATCAGGAGAAAGCGAAGTATCAGGAGGAGCTTGTTCCGGAAATCGATGAGTCAAGTGATGCACAGGAAGAGTTCGAGGACGAACTGTACGATCAAGCGGTGCAGATCGTGCTTGAGGCCAAACAAGCCTCTGTATCGCTGCTTCAGAGGCGGATGAGAGTCGGTTACACACGCGCTGCCAGATTGATCGATTCCATGGAAGCCAAAGGAGTCGTCGGACCTTATGAGGGCAGTAAACCACGAGAGGTACTCATCTCTTCCGAACAATATCACCACAATCGTGTAAGCTCTTAGTGAAAATGGTAAGGAAAGAGGAATCATTCCTCGGTCCTTACCTTTCTTTCTTTTACTCTCCCCTCAAGCCATTGAGGGGGCTTTTTTTGTTTTGAAACTCTGGAGCGGAGAAGGGGAATAGGGGCCATAAAGTTTACGGGCTGCCTTTGAAACCTCGTTATCACCACATATAGGATCAAAAGAACGAGGTTTCAACAGCAGCTGGCGGACACTATCCACTTTGTAGCGGATTTGAGTTTCGATCTTAATTATTGCCCCACAATGGCTCCCCCTTCCCTGCATATTCAAGCGCCCCCTTCCTCATACTAAAAGAAAAGCTTATGACATCCAGATAAGGAAGGTTGAGCGAATCTCATGAACAAACGTATACTTGTCATTACACTCAGTATTTTGCTGCTCTTGTTTGTATCGATGCAGGTGAAGAGTAGCATGCAGACGGAACAAACGTTCAGCAGCGCTAAGTTGAAGTACGGAACCAAAGGGGAGGACGTCTATGAACTGCAAGGACGCCTGAAATACCTCGGCTTTTATTCGGGGAATGTAGATGGAGATTTTGGCTCCAAAACACAGCAGTCGGTCAAAAATTTTCAATACAAATTCGGGATGAAAGTGGATGGTATTGCAGGCTCTAAGACCAAGCTGAAGCTCTGGGAAGCGACCAAGGCATGGACACCGGAGAAGACGCCTCGCAAACAAGCGGGTGCGACAACACCGGCGCCAAGTGCACCAGCAAAAGGCGGATCAAACCTACCGGCTTCCAGCCATCTCGGACTCTCGGAGCAAGATCTTAACTTGATGGCCAATGCTGTGTATGGGGAATCGAGAGGCGAACCCTATGTCGGGCAGATTGCCGTCGCGGCGGTTATCTTGAACCGGGTGAAGTCATCCAGCTTCCCGAATACAGTATCTGGCGTAATATTCCAACCTGGAGCTTTTACCGCTGTTGCGGATGGTCAGATTTGGTTGACGCCGAATGAAACTGCTAAGAAAGCGGTCCAGGATGCTTTGAATGGATATGACCCATCCGGAGGATGCTTGTATTACTTCAATCCAGAGACAGCAACATCCAAGTGGATTTGGACCCGGGTACAAGTCAAGAAAATCGGGAAGCATATTTTTTGCAATTAGCGTGAACGCGACCGCAGAAGTAACCTGGTTCAGGTTGCTTCTTCTGTTTGTAGAAGAATATAATGGTTGTAAGTCAGATACATTGGTAGAAGGTAACCATTCATTGGTTCAAGCGAAGGGAGTGCACATAGTTGAAAGCGAACACCAACTTTTTCGAGAGAGACTCCGTAAACCGAATCCGGCTTCACGTCATGCCGACTAAGCAATTCAAGACATACGCGATATCGGTGTACATAGGACAGCCATTATCAGAGCAAACCGTAACGAGTGTGGCATTGACTCCATTCGTACTGCGACGCGGGACTTCCGCACTTCCGGAAACGAAGCAATTCAGAGAGAAGCTGGACGATTTGTACGGGGCCGGATTCGGCTTCGATGTGTATAAGCGTGGCGATTACCAGATTGTTCAGTTCCGAATGGACCTCATTCATGACCAGTTCGTTGCCGGAGCTAATGGATTGCTTAAGCAAGGCCTCGAATTTGTGGGGAGTACGATCTGTGACCCATTGGTGGAAAACGGGGCGTTCCGTGACAAATACGTCAATTCGGAAAAAGTGACGGTTCAGAAAAAATTGGAATCGATCATTAATGACAAAATAAGGTATGCGGCCGAACGCTGCATCGAAGAAATGTGCAAGGATGAACCGTATYGGCTGCATCCGTTAGGCCGATTGTCTGACTTACCGGAGATTACGTCCTCAGCGTTGTATGCATCGTATACCCAATGGCTGCGTGATGCGCCAATCGATCTGTATGTAGTCGGGGATACGACAATGGAGGAAGTCAAGCAGTTGGTTGGACAATCATTCAAGCTGGATAGGACACAAGAAGCCGTATACATTACGAATCCAGTCCTTCGACAAGCAAGGGATACACAAGAGATCGTGGAGCGTCTCGACGTAAGTCAAGGAAAACTCAACATGGGTCTTCGTACACCTATCACGTATGCCAACGAACAATATCCGGCTGCCTTGATGTACAA
>NZ_JBFUIX010000327.1:0-2526 GCF_056401635.1 Paenibacillus sp. P4_E11
GATGAATGGTCCGACAACGAAGGCCGCACACTTGCTCCATCCAATCCGGGATCGTTCCAATACGTGATGGAGAGGGAATTTTACGGACCACTCGGTGAACTCACCGTGCCAGAGCAGCAACGATTCTTCGCGACGAAGGATACTTTGCCTCACTATGCGGGTCACATTCAGCAGTTGAAAGCTCAAGGGGCCAAGCTTGTTGTTATTTATGGCATTGGCCGCGTGTTCCATATTGCCTTCTGGGAACCGCACTTTGCCGCTGAATACAACACCGAAGCGGAGTGGAAGCAAGCCACACATCGGATTGGAGCCCGCCTGCACCCGTTAACTGTTGAACAAAATGCGATAACAAGCTTCAAGAGTCGAACTACACTAGTACCATGTCGGGCTAATACGATTGGACCGGGATTGTTCCTGCAAGCCGACTACGCGATTGGTGGCGCGGATGGGGCACTCGGTCGAGGAATGATGTGGCAAGGAATGTCGCTCGCCGTGACCCTTCGGTATGGCACCGATATGTGGGTTCCCTCTTCCTACATGCCAACGTTGCAAGGTAAGCTATTTTTTCTCAAGGAGCTGGCGGGGCCGTTGGAACCCGAGCTTAATTAATCAGGATAGGGAGATCGATATGAACATACTAGCAATTGGAGCGCATCCAGACGATCTGGAGATTTCCTGCGCCGGGACTTTAACCAAGATGCAACAGGCCGGACACCATGTGGTGATGTGCCATGCAAGCGATGGAGATAAAGGGCATTACAAGATACCTCCTGAAGAGCTGATCGTTATTCGCAAGCAAGAAGCTCAGGCCGCAGGTCAGCGGATTGGCTGTGAAGTTATATCGCTTGGGATGAAGGATTGCGAGATATCGTCTGCGAATGAAGAGGCGAAGTTGGCCTTTGTGAATGTGATCCGCTATGCCAAACCCGATATGATCATCACACATGCGCCTAATGACTACATGCCGGATCATGTGGAGGTTAGCAAGCTGGTCTTCGATACATCGTTCTTGGCAACTTTAACCGCGTTCAAAACCGACCAACCTGGGTTAGCAAAAGTACCTGCACTCTTCTATATGGATAATCTGGCGGGCGTTGGGTTTGAACCGACGATTTATGTAGATATTACCGACACCCTGGGGACGAAGCTCGATATGCTGAGCTGCCATCAGAGTCAGCTTCTATGGCTGAAGGAGCACGATAACGTCGACATCCTGGATTTTGTGGAAACGAACGCCAAATCTCGCGGATTTCAATCTGGATGCAAGTATGCCGAAGCCTTCATTCAACATATGGTGTGGACGCGTCCAAATGCAGTGCGGTTTCCGGTGTAAGCAGTTATTCATTTCATTAGGGGAGGCTCGA
Source organism: Paenibacillus sp. P4_E11 (assembly GCF_056401635.1). NCBI lineage: Bacteria > Bacillati > Bacillota > Bacilli > Caryophanales > Paenibacillaceae > Paenibacillus > Paenibacillus sp. P4_E11. Next base: position 1,365 of record NZ_JBFUIX010000327.1, read on the forward strand.
ATATGAAAACGCTTAAGTTTGCCGTAGTTGGAACGGGTTGGGTGGCCGGCGAGTACATGAAAGCGATTCGGTCGCGTGAAGATTCGGAAGTAACGGCAGTCGTCAGTCGCAATGAGGAGTATGCCAGACAGAAGCTGTCGGACAATGGGATTGATGCGCGTATCTATACAGAGTTCGCGGATGCCGTCCAAGATCCGAATGTAGATGCGGTCGTTCTATGTTCTACGCCAGATGTGCGTCCTGAACAGGCGATCCTCGCCGCCCAGCACGGGAAACACATCGTAATGGAGAAACCGCTTTCCATGAATCGCGAAGCGTTGTGGAAGATGGCGGACGCCCTTGAGAAGTGGCCGGTTCATACGGTTGCGAGCTTCGTCCTTCGTTGGAATCCCTCCTTCCAGAATACGAGAGCATTCATTCAAGAGGATGCCATCGGCCGCCCATATATGGTTAATATCGACTATTGGCATCATGTTGGTCCGCAATATGGCCAATTCCGCTGGAGTAAGACGAAGGCGAATGGAGGCAGCAGTATGTTGTCCGCGGGCTGTCATGCGGTGGATGCGGTACGATTTTTTGCCGGTGATATTGAGGAAGTGACTGCTTATAGCTGCCAGACTTGGGCCAATTCCGAGTACGAGTTCGACCCGAATGCGATCGCCATCTTCAAGCTGAAGAATGGAGGGATCGGTAAAGTGTCTTCCTCACTCGAATGCAAGACCCCGTACAAATTCAATGTACATATTCTCGGGGAGAAGGGTGCGATCATGAACAATCAGCTGTTCTCGCACAAGTGGCCGGGTCAGACCGAGTATGCGACTATCCCTACAATTCTGCCGGACAGCGGCGATGTATCGCATCATCCGTTCACACAGGAGATTGATGATTTCGTGCAAGCGGTCAAAACAAACTCCACTACTTTATGTGAATTCGCAGATGCCTTCAAGACGATGGAAGTGTGCTATGCCATCGATGAATCGATCGCCAGCGGGAAGCCTGTACGGTTGCCTCTTCAACGCAATTAGACCATACAATCGGAAGGATGAGAGAACGATGACGGTAAGATTAGGATTGATCGGCGYAGGCGGTATTGCCAAACACCATCTCATGGGATTAACCCAGATCAAGGATGCAGAGGTAGTCCGGGTATACGATGTTAATG
>NZ_JBFUIX010000328.1:0-2521 GCF_056401635.1 Paenibacillus sp. P4_E11
GCTACAGGGTTCCTGTATCTGGACATTTCCTTGAATCATATGCAAAGTATGGTGCGAAAAGCAATCACTTTCCCGCAATCCGAGTTATATATGTTCGATGAGAACGGGCAGTTAATACTCGGTGGACAGAACGCCAAGGTGGATGAAATTGCCGCCGTACAGCGAGCGTTGGCAAGTTCGTCGAACAAAGTCGATACAGAATCGTTCACACGTTTTGGGAACAGTGTAATCTCCATCCTCCCCGATAGAGATTCTGTAAACCGGTGGAATTATGCGATTGTGCGGCCAATGGAGTCGTTCCTGCTATCGGCGAATAAGATGAAACGCCAAGTGTGGACAGCTTGTCTGTTCGCACTATTCGGCGGGGTGATTGTGTCCTTCCTGATGTCCAGACATTTCTATATGCCACTGAAGAAGCTACTATATTCGATTCGAAACTTATATTCAGGCCCGCCGCCAGTTAAGAGTGGTCACGAATATGCAGCAATTGACCATATGCTTATGTTCATCGATAGGAGTATGCTTCAGATGAAGGACCAGGCTAGAATTAATCAGATCAGAGGGCTAATCACCGGTCAACAGACAGCAGCTGGTTTCGGTGATTTACCTGAGATCCCGCTAGAGTGCCGGTACGCAGTCGCCTACATCGTGAAGGAAGATGAAGGCAGTGAACGGCTGGTCCGGCTAATCGAAGAACAACAATACGGGCTTACAACTGAACTGGTTAGCTTAAGTGCAACGGAGATGGCCTTGCTTGTATTTATATATGAGAMCACCGCGGATACGTCCGATATGGTCAGGAGCGCGCTTGAATCCATGAGGCTATCCGAGGACACGGCATCATTCGGAGCGGGCATCGGCAGCGTCGTTGATTCGGTGGAGGCTATTCATCAATCCTATCAAGAAGCGGTGCAAGCCTACAAATATTCCTATATCCGTGGAAAGGAAGCTATTATTCGGTATGACGAAATTTCGGCCAATCGTGATACCGTGTTGCTTCCTAACGTGGGATACGAGCTGTTGCAGCACAAAGTACAGGCAGGAAGCAGCAGTGAAGTGGAGCAGTGGATCGATGAACTAACCCTTACATTGAAGTCAGAGATACTCAGCGTCGATACCATTGRGCTGACCAGTATGAGGATCGCAACGATATTGTCACAAGTCGTCATCGATCATAAGTTGCACGACATGTTCCCGGTGTTCGGATTCCATGAAAGAATCAAGCAGCGTACGATGGACGAAACAATGAACGTTCTGAAGGAACAAGCCGTGAACATCGCGAGATACATCCAGGAGAGCCGGAATGACGCGCATCTGGAGAAGATCACTCGTTTGAAATCGTTCATCGCAGATCATATGGCGGACGATCTCACGCTTGAGGAGTTAGCTGGAAGGGTAAGTTTATCGCCGAATTATGTGTCGACGTTGTTCGGTTCGATAACAGGGGAGTCCTTCACCGAATACTTGAATCGCATCCGTCTGGAACAAGCGGCCTATCTCCTTGTCATGAATAGGAAGCTGACGGTTGCAGAAATTGCCACATCAGTCGGTTACCGCAACTCCCAATATTTCTGCACCAAATTCAAGGCGAAGTTCGGCGTTACCCCGCTTCAGTACCGCTCCTCCGGGATGATGCAGGAAAGCATGGCCAAATGATCCGAATCCTTTATAATTTTCTCGATTCGATGATAATAAAAGCGCTAACAAGAAATAAATGTAACGTTTTCGAGACATTTGAAATGGACGTATATAGGATTCCTGTTCTATATTTGGACTCAGAACAGGACTAATAAGAATAATACGCAACAGCTGATCTTCAATCGACAACAGTCCCCTGAAGATCAGCTGGTTGTTTGCATCTAGTGGATGTCGACATCACACAAGGAGGAAGAAATGACACATCTAAGCAATGATATCTATTACGTAGCAGTGAACGGGAGCGATACGAACGACGGGTTGCAGCCTGAACGGGCTTGGCAGACGATCGGACGTGCTGCAGCGGTAATGAAGGCTGGTGATCGCTGTATCGTAGGCGGCGGTTCGTACCGGGAGACAGTTGTTCCTGCAGCTTCCGGTCAGGAAGGTGCGCCCATCCGATTCGAAGCGCAGTCTGGAGAGCGGGTTGTAATTAGCGGTTGTGATCTGGTGACAGGCTGGACGGAACGGGAAGAGGGCATCTATGAAGCTCCGATGGATTGGAGTCTACATGGGGATAACGGCAATATCGTATTCATTGACGGTGTTCTTAGTCATGAAGCGACGTGGCCCCACATTACAGATCGTCTTGATCGTTCCCAGTATGCCGTCGTCGACCAATGTACGAATGAAATGCCTACTTATACAATCTATGATGAAGATTTGCTTGGCTTTCCGGACGGGTATTGGACCGGAGCAGTCGTTGCCTGTGTGAACGGGGTGGGCTATTTTATTTCTACCGCGCGAGTGACTGATTTCCGGCAAGGTACCCTTTATTTCGACGGTTGGGTTAGTTCTGCTCCACATTACTGGACGGCTCCAGGAG
>NZ_JBFUIX010000329.1:0-2516 GCF_056401635.1 Paenibacillus sp. P4_E11
ATACACCACTATCGAACTCAAGCTGTAGACAAGCACGGCTAGCCTAACTTTCTTCACATCTATGTTCGTACCAGCAAATTTGGCAGGAACGGTCACATCCCACGAGGCTTCCCCCCAGGCCCCGATTGATTGTGTAAGCAGATTCTGAGCTGGCTTGATCGCGGTACCACCCACGTTATTACCCGCTGCATCCAGCAGATACAAGCCTATCCCAATATTCGCATTCCCGCTTACGCCCAATGCTGTGTTATACCGAAGCTTGATAGTCGCGTCTCCAGGCTGGATATTAAATGTTTGCGCCGGTCCACCATATCCGGTTCCGCTAACAAGAACGCTGGCTGTTCCTGAGTAGGCGATTCCCTCGACACGCTGGAACGTTCGCGACTGCGTCGTATTCGGAGACAGTATCCACGAGGTGGCCGAGCCCGTTCCTGACTCGAAGGAAGGATTAAGCGTCAAGATAGCGGCAAGCGCCGGGCTAACAATCATAATCGGAGACGTACCCGTAGAGACATTGCCCACCGCATCGACGGCATAGGCTGTATAGCTGCCTGGAGCGAATCCCACCGTATTCAAGGCACCAGCAACACCAGCCTTAGCAGATGTTCGCGTACCATAGACCGTACTGCCAACCGTTACAACAGCGGCAGCCTCAATATTCGCTAGAGTAGGCGTTATGCTGCTTGGCACAAGGTAGAGCATCCCATTCTCTGAGCTAGTTGCGGCAATTCGGGTCCCTATCGACACCGGGCCTGCGGTTACAGAAGAGAGGGTCGGAGCAACGGTATCAATCATAAACACGTCGACGGACTTCGTCTCCCATTTGGCCAGCTGAAATCCGGACGAGACGACATCCTCATACCCTACATGTGTTACTGTAAGCGTATGAATACCCGGGGATACGCCCGCCATAGCGTAATTCCCTTGCGCATTAGTCGTCACACCGTATACATTTCCCGTTACTGTTACAGTCGCTCCGCTTAGCGGAGTATCACCGATTCCGTATACGGTTCCCGTTACCGTTCCAGACCCGCTTGGTATTGAAGAGCCTCCGGGATTGTACAATTTCACATCATCCAGATACACCTCAACAGGATGGTCGCTTTCCACCAGAATGATCGGCTCCAGCTTCTTAACGGGAACATTACCGATCTTCTCCGGAATTTCCCCGTTTAAATAAGCGGTTGCCCAAGTTCCCGAACCCGCAGACAAAGGAAATATATCCGAACGAACCGAACTATACTTGATAATTACTCCATTCTCATCTAGTAAATTCACACCGATCTGGATGACGTCTCTGGCGTAAACAACTTCCGAGACGGTTTTATAGCTAACTTGCATGTTAGCGAACCCGGGAGCTGCTGATACGATTTGCCCAGGTCCTCCCCATCCCGTACCTTCCACATGAAGACTCGCGTTTCCGGTCAGAGCTATACCTTCTGCGCGACTGAAGGTTCTTGTTCCTGTCGTTTTGTATACGGTCCATGGCGGGGCTTGATCGGTGCCAGCCTCGAAGGATGGATTCACGATACTGTTCGACGAAGCCAAAGCAGACAGCAGCAAGTGTGCATATTCACGCGAGGAAGGACTGAAGGCTTCAGACAGCGCTATCGTTCTATCTGTTACGGGCCCGCCAGACGGTTCATGCTGCTTCATGTAGGTTACAAGAAACCAGAATTCGTCCACATTGTAGCCGGACCATAACAACGTGCTCTTCGACAAGGCGTTGGTCATATGAATCAGGACCGGATCGGTCTTGAATTGCTCCAGCAAATCCAGGCGTTTCTCTCCCATCTGCAATCGTTCCTGAAACGTTCCGGCTGCATGCTCCAGCAGAGCGAGCGCCTCATTCTCATCAGCGGGCGGGGTCGTTGCCTGCGGATAACTGAGCACAGTCGCTTCGAAGTATTCGAATGCTCTCAGCAGCATGTTGGCACGAGCTTTTTGCTTATTCGACTGAGACAGAGCCACGGCCATCTCCAGCAATTGCCTACTGTCCGCAATCTCCTCAGCTGTGACCAGCTCTATATAGTCTGGGCGGACGGAAGAAGGAGATGCGTAGAAGGGCGATGCCTTGATACGAACAGTCCAGAAATGTTCCCAATGATCGTAATAAGCTTGCAAGTACGGTGCAGCCGCTGGGCCAACTGCGCGAGTGTACCATTCGGCTTCGAGATCGTTCACATCAAGATCCGCATTCCACTGCAGCTTAGCTGATATCCACGGCTTCGGACCTTCTCCCCAGTCCGGGTATAGCTCCGCATATTGACCTACCACACCGAGGTCCTTGGCCAGCTGATAATTATCGGCCATCAGATTATTATAGATCCGCGGCAACAAATAAGGGGTGCCGTTCAGGTAATCATACCAGCCCACTCGGCTGGCTACCGCTTCCCAATCTGCATGAAGCTGAAGATCGGCTGCCTTCCTTGCAGGGTCAATCCAATTCCAACGGTCCCGTGTAATGTATACAACGATGTTCGGGTTCAGAGCGAACGTTGGAGCAGGTTTAACCG
>NZ_JBFUIX010000330.1:0-2488 GCF_056401635.1 Paenibacillus sp. P4_E11
GTCCTGCTGAATTCAGTCGGAAGACCGGGTGAACAAGAATCCGAAGAAAGTTGTATCCGCCAATTGTTCCAAAATGTAGATGTACCGGTCATATGCCTGAACGATTGGATCGGATATGGGGAATCGCTCAGTTCCATGCTGCATCTCGTAGTAGCCGCTGAGTTGGTTAGCCAGGGGCCATTCGACCACACATCGGAGCGGTTGAGTGCTGTGTCTGGGATACGCTGGGGGAATGGCCTTGTTGTCAGTTCCTCGATAAATGGAAACTATGCAGCAGCTATCGTTAGTCGAATCTAATACAGGAAAGGTGGAGAACAGATGAACATCGTCAACTCGTTCACATTGGAAGAAATCAAAGGGGTTGTTAAGCAGAAGCTGCTAGTGGAACGACTTGAATTGGAGGATACGACAGCAGACGACATCGATGACAACATGCAACTGTTCGGTGATGGGCTGGGCTTGGACTCGGTAGAAGCGTTCGAAGTGATGGTCGGGATGGAGGAAGTATACGGGGTGCTCGTCGAAGGAATTCCAGCAGACGAACTGAAGCAGCACCTATACTCCGTCGAGACGATTGCGACATTCATTCAGTCCAGGCTTCGCGAAGGACAATGATTCCATCGAAGCAAGAACAACCTGGAGGGGGAGCATGATGCTGCTTAGTAATCGGATCGCAATCGTCACGGGCGCGACTAGGGGCATTGGCCGAGCAACGTTAGAACGGTTCGCAGCTGAAGGTGCTACTGTTGTTGGCGTATATGTGCACAATGATGATCTGGCTGCCAGGATAGAAGCGGACATGGCCCAACAAGGACATTCGGTCCGGTTTTATAAAGGCTCAGTCCACGACCGTGCTTTTGTCCGCCAGCTGATGAAGCAGGTGAAGGAGCAATACGGTCGTATTGACCTATTGGTCAATAATGCCGGAATCACGCAGGATAACTTGGCGATCATGATGTCCGCCGAGGAGTGGGATTCTGTATTCCGCACGAACTATGTGGGCACGCATTGCTGCTGCATGGAGGCTATACCCTACATGGTGGAGCAGCAATACGGCAAGGTGGTCAACGTGGTGTCTGTCAGTGGGGTATACGGTCGGGAAGCTCAGACGAATTATGCCGCCTCGAAGGGGGCCATTATTGGACTGACTCGCCTGCTGGCGAGACGTTATGCAACAGCTGGGATCTTATGCAATGCTATCGCTCCCGGGATGATTGAGACCGAGATGTCCGATCAAGTACCGCCTGAGAAGATGGACAACTTCTTGAGGCATACCCATGTGAATCGACAAGGCACAGCAGCCGAAATTGCCGCCTCCATCGTATATCTCGCAAGCGAATTATCCGATTATGTCTCGGGACAGGTGCTGAAGGCGGATGGCGGGTTTATGCATTGAAGATTGGCAGGAGACGGATCAGGAACGGAGGGACGCCATGACGCAGACCGCATTTATTACGAATGGCGATCAGCCGTTCAACCAGATGATTGCCCGACATTTGCTAGCAGCGACCAAGGGACTAGTGACGTTGCAATTCGCTGAACGGGAAGCGGCCGAAGTGTATACCGGAACATTGACGGAAGAAAGCCGGGAACGCTGCATGATCGTGTTAAGTTCATCAGATGACCCCCGTGAAGTTCAACAAACTATCGATCAATCTGTCGAAAGAATGGGTCGGCTGCATTTGTTCATCCATGGTCATGAATGGGAGGATGAAGAAGAGCAGTTGGCAACCGATCCGGACGAATTCGGGGAATCCATAGCACGTCGCTTTCGCACAATGTTCCTGTACAGCCGCAGTGCAGGAGCGTATATGGCGAGAAAGAAGGAAGGCAGCATTTTATTCCCGCTGTTGTGCGACACGCTTTATTACTCGGGCTATCCCAGTTCTCCAGTTACTAACCATGGCAAGATCTCGTTCATGAAGAGCTTGGCGAAGGAGTTAGCTCCATTTCGTGTCCGAGTGAATGCCATAACATTCGGTTACTACGCTAATCGCGAGGATGAGACAGTGTGGAAGGATCAGAAAAAGATGCTCGACATCTACGCCTTGAAGCCGTATGTGTCGGATCTGGAGGAAATGATTCCTTCCCTGGACCTACTCCTACAAACCCATCAATCGAAAGTAATGATAAGCGGACAGAACCTGCATATCGGCGCGGGTGTCGATACGATCTTGTAAGTCAATGTTGCAGCGAAAAAGGAGCTTCATGGTGCTAATCGGTGTAGGATTCGATCTGATTGAGATCGCGCGAATCGAGAAGAGAGTGAATAAGGACGCCGAACGGTTCTTGGGAAACTTGTTGACGGAGCAAGAACGTCAGTATGCGGCTTCCTTCCGAACTGAACGTCGTCGAGCCGAGTGGGTCGCCGGAAGATTCGCAGCGAAAGAAGCGCTCAGCAAGGCTCTAGGTTCAGGAATCGGCGGGCAATTGCGCATGACAGACATTGAGATTATGCCAGATGGCAGCGGGAAGCCGATTATTACGG
>NZ_JBFUIX010000331.1:0-2484 GCF_056401635.1 Paenibacillus sp. P4_E11
GACATGAAGCAAGCCGCGTGCGGTAACGGGTTCGTTCTGATCGAATTGTCCTCCGAAAAAACCGCTCACATCACGCTTTTCTTCTGCTTTCCCTGGCAACCATTTCGGCAGCAATACCGTCCGGAGTACAGAACGATCCATGCTTGCATATGCTAGATCATCGGCATTTTTTTCCATTGTAGCATCTTCATAGGTTGTTGCGAAAGGCTGGAGTAATGTCTCCACATCGACCAGTACCGGATAGCTGCCGTGTGCGATTACGTTCTCTTCGTGGAGATCTGTTCCACCCAGCATATAGGCGACACAGAGCAACGCCCCCGCTCTCCGATAATACATAATGATCTCATCATCAGTCACGCAAGGTACGTGTTCTATGAAAGCTTGCCATCCATAGGTTCCGTGATCGACTACACTCGCTGCCAGGAGGTCGTAGGGTGCTCCATGATCACTCAGCCATTCCAGCAAGTCGGAGTAGACCATATCCAGACCTAAGCTCTTCGGCTTATACACGAGCTGGCCGCCACTCTCTAGCAGCACAACGATCACACGACGGCCGCTGTTATGTAAGTCGGACAATTCCATCTGCAGCTTGGCAATCGTACTGATCTGCTGTCCTGCCACAATCCGATTGTCCAGCCAAGGCTTGTCGGTCGCGTAACGAACTAGAAATTCAGCAAGAGCATTGACCCATGAATCCACTGTTGTCGCAATGAGGTAAGCCAAGACACAATACTCTTGCAAGAACGTGATGAATTTCCCTCGGAACATCTCGCTAATAAACCGAATATACTCCGTACGATCACCTGGTATCGCCCAAGAGCCGGATCGAAAGACGGAGAACTCTAGCTCCAACGACTGCCAGCAGAGTTGTGACAAAGAATGTAGCAAGCTTCGTTCAATTCCTTGCCAACCTGTCGGAGAGAGCACATCGGCGTGGTCGCCAGCACGATCCTTCAGTAAGCGTCTGGCAACGGAGATGACGGGCAGGAACAAATGCTCGAAAGCGATTGGTCGATCCGAGTCGAACTGTGAATGTTCCAGCCACTTCTCGTATTGTGCATACTCCATGTCGGCCCTCGCTATCGATGTCGCAATCGCTTGTAGGGTTACTGTCCATTCCGGAAATGCCACCCCCTCTATTAAATGGGTAGGTCGCACTGCACACTTGGCATCATCCATTGTCATCCCGGCCATAGCTAACCGCTTCGAGAAATGATCCCAGTTGCCCTTGGCCGCACTGTTACACCACTGCTCCAGCCTCTTATGCACCTCATCTGTGCTCGCTTGATCCAAGTAAATGTCAGTCGAGAACTCMCCTGATAATCGCTCAGAAATGCCACTTGATTGATTCACAATATGTCTGATCCAATCGTTCATCATACAATTGCCACCAAACGTTTGTTCATACGAACGATCTCATTCTCCTCTTTAACACATGGTTTCATTCTGCGTTCAACCAAACGGAGCATCTGCTTGTTGTTCCCCGACACTTGGAACTGAGCAACCGGGTAATCCGCCTTCACGATCCTTCGAACCGCTTCTATCATGACGGAAATCGCGCGTCCTTGGGCTTGGTAAGGATGTCTGGCGAACAAACAATCGCCGATTACCTCCTTCTCTTCAACCGTATGGATGATCATCCAACCCACGATCTCCTTGCCATGACGCAACCCTACACTCAGATTCGGATCCATCCATTTATCGTCACGAAACGGCGTCATCACTGCAGGATACCAATCATTCAATCCAGACCGGATGACGGCTCGCTCCCCATCGTTCAATTCGCCCCAAGTAAAGAAGGAAAAATCATCAGATAATGCCCATTGGCGCACCCAAGGCAATTCCATAAAATCAGAGGTGGAAACTGTGAACGAATGGAGCGAGCCAGCGTGCGTTCCCCAATTCTGCTGTCGGAATAATCGTTCCCAAATCAACGATCGCTCATGGCCTTGCCTATAGCTGAATTGGACGTCTCGACAACCTAATTCCATCAACGCCTGTTCCATCTCCCGAAGCAGATCTGTTCCAATCCCTTTTCCTCGATACCTGGGAATCAGGAAGATCGTCCTAATCTGAGCTAAGCCATGCTCGGGCCAATAATTGCCCCATATCAATCCAATTGGTCTATCGAGCAAGCTGGCGCCAACAGCTACGACCATTTGCTTCCTTTGTTCACTTAATAACTCGTCTTGTATGGATGGAAAGGTTAGATTCGCATAATGGGGCAATTGCTCCTGGGTCAAGCGAGATATCGTATACATGATTAGATGTACCCCTTCTCAGAGATTAAGACTCTCCAGACATCAAATGATAAGCATTTCTTCCTGCACGCTTGGCCTTATACATCGCCTTGTCCGCATTGTTAAGCAGGGAATCAGCGTCTTGTCCATTCTCAGGATAAAAACTCCCTCCTATACTCATACCTAACACAATTGGCTCCTGCGTCTGCACCAGCTTAATTTGTGTTAGCGCACGCTGCAGGGC
>NZ_JBFUIX010000332.1:0-2472 GCF_056401635.1 Paenibacillus sp. P4_E11
GATGAGAAGTGGTAATTCGTTCAATTCGTTGATTTTGCCCTTCTGTTTGTTTAAACTTCATAGTTAGAGCGCCTCCTTGATGGTGTTGGGTCTTGAACCCGTGGACATACCCATCATACCGAGGCGCTCCTTTTTTTGACAAAGGCTATTTCTTAGCCTTAACAGGAATGTTTAGCGTAGCGAGGCTACCGATCGATCCCGCGGCAGCCTCGTAATGTAGTTTATTCAGCTTCGTACCCATCGAGTAATGATATCAACCCACATTTCGCACATGGGACACGTGCGAAATGTGGGATATCTATGTGGTGCGGGTTTGCAGCCACTGCATAGTTAAGATTAATTCGTTACGGTCTTGCTTTGGCTTGTGAATTCTTCCCCTCATGATAGTCTTCCCATAGTGGGCCGATGTATTTTTCTAATGTTTTTACGACATCATCTCTTCGGCTCTCTTCGACATTTACAGTGTCATTTGAAATATTATTTCTAATTCGTATGAGAACAAATAAAGGGGGTAATTCAGCCTCACGGAGTGCCTTAATCATGTTTTCTTCTTGTGGAGTAATATCCATAAAGTATCTTATTTCCTTTCTTGTGGATTTCTGCTCGATATAATCTATGGTGTCCTTGTTTGAACGAGCTAGCAAAAAGCTACTCTTGTTTTACTCTTTTTCGACGAGAAAGTGATATCCCACCAAAGCCGCTAATGACCGCAATGTAAAACCCTAAATCGTACAACCAGCCTGAGTTATATATTTCATATACTCTAATATGGTGTTTGAAAATGCCAATAATGAGTGAAACAGGTGCAACCCAGCCATGCCATATCCCCCAGAATAACCCTGCGGGATTATGAGCATTATTGACTCCATCTCCAGGCACACACCCYGTTAGTGAGAGAGCAGTAAAAGTCATTAGTACCATTATTAATAAATACCTTATTTTCATAACTCGGCACCATCCAATCTACAAGTTTAGCTCAGCAATTTTGTAGAAACTATTATTGCTCTTATATAGGTCGCCTCCATTCGGCTGTTTCGGGAGTTCCGACATCCGGCTGGAGCGCCTTTTTTCTGCGATCTATTCGAGAAACTTAATCCGGTATTCCCGGGGGGTAAGTCCGATTTGCAATTTAAACATCTTGTTGTAGTAGCTCAAATCGTGTATGCCGACGCGCTCCGCCACGTCGATAATTTTGTCGTCGGTTTCGCGAAGCAATTTGAGCGAGGCATGGATGCGAACTTCGTTCCGGTACTCGATAAACGTTTTGCCTGTCGTTTGTTTAAACCTGGCAATAAAGTTGGTTTGACCCATTCCGCACATTTGGCGTACTTGTTCCAGATTAATTTGCTGGGAATAATTTTGTTCCAAATATTCGCACAACTGCTGAATGATGGTTGATTCGGCCTGTTTGGACTGAGGCTCGACTAGTCGTTCTTCATAACGGCGGCTTAGCCATACAAGCAGATCAATCAATAGGGCTTTAATGGAAATGCGGTATCCCAATGGCTTTTTGTCGAATTCCTTTACGATTCGCTCCAGTCGCTGTTTCATCTCGAGTCCTTCCATGGGGGTTAAGTTCAAGTGGGATTTAAAATCGAGCTCTTCCCGCAGAAACGTTTCGACATAAAAAAAGTTGTGAAACGGAGTTACGCTTGACAACGCTTGCAATTCGGAAGTCAGAAGAGAGGGCAGCAGCAAAATGTTATAGATGTCCAGAGGTTTCGGACCATTTACGCGATAATCATGTTCTGCATAAGGAGGAACGACGAAAATATCGCCTGCCGCTATCGGATAAGAATGTCCTCTATATACATGCTCACCACACCCATCATACACATAAACCAATTCGATAAAGTCATGGACGTGGGGAAGCTTCTCCCTTTGAGGTATAGTGGAAAACGGTGACGCGAAGAAAGGAAACTCTTTGCTTTCAAGGAAATAATCTTTAGAGTAAAGAAGCATCGGTCGTCCCCCTATCCTATCGGTGGTTTTAGTATACATTCATTATTCTAGAAGAAAAAAATACCCATGGCAACCAAAGCAAGCGATGGATCGCCCATAATAAACGAAAAATTCTCCAAGAAGTTAGTAGATTGATCTTGTATGATACACAAGAAAGCGTATACAAACAACAAAAAAAGGGAGGCATTACGATGGGAAAGCGATTTACTATGCTCGCCAGTATGTTCACTATGATTACTTTATTGGTTTCGGCATGCGGCGGAGCTAAAAACGAATCGTCGTCCGGAAACGGAGAGAAAGCGGCGAATCTAACGAAATCGTATGCGGATGAGCCGGCGGATCTGGTCGTATACGGTTCGCCGGGCGGTACGGAAGACATGTGGAACGAGAGATGGGGAGATATGTTGAAGAAGAAATTCCCCAATTACAAATTTACTTACATTCAAAGAACGAGCACGAACACGCCTGAAAATTTTATTGCGAACGGGACCCAGATAGACATCATTATTG
>NZ_JBFUIX010000333.1:0-2465 GCF_056401635.1 Paenibacillus sp. P4_E11
GTGATAAGTTGGTTATTGTCGTCCATGATGACGGCAGGCGGGAATGCTTCCATTTTGATTATGCGAATGTTGATGAGAGCATCTCGATGATTACACTTGACGACGATGAGGCGCGTTTGGTCGCCAGTATCATCGGAGGAATGACATATAAACCGAAAGCGTTAGAAACGATTGAAATGGCATTGGATGATCTTATCATCGAATGGTATCGGGTTGAACCGGATTACTTATGTGTAGGCAAAACCATAGGTGAGCTGAACGTTCGTCAAAGCTCGGGAGCGACTATTATTGCCATCGTGGAGAAGCTACATTCCACCAAGCATATCAATCCCGGCCCCGAAGTGGTGTTGACCGCGGATTGCACGCTTGTAGTAGCTGGTGAGAGGAGGCAGCAGAAGCATCTCAAGACAATTCTAATGAATGGATGTGAGTGAACCTATGAACTACATTGTGTTTGAAATCGGGGTGGCCATTGCGCTGATCGCGCTCGCCGGACTGCTGTCGATCAAGCTGCGGTTCTCGGTCATTCCGTTCTATATATTGGTAGGTATGGCGGTAGGACCACATTCCTTCGAATGGTGGCATATTGATTTGAGGTTCATATCCAGTGCACCGTTGATTGAATTTCTAGGCCGGATCGGTGTGCTGTTCCTTCTCTTTTATTTGGGCCTTGAATTCTCGGTTGGACGGCTTATCAAGTCGGGACGATCAATTGCGGTTGGCGGTACGATTTATATATTGATCAACTTTACACTCGGCCTGCTGTTCGCATACGTAGCAGGACTTCCGTTGCTCGAAATGCTTGTTGTAGCCGGAATTACTACGATATCCTCTAGTGCGATCGTTGCCAAAGTACTGGTGGACTTGAAACGAACAGCGAATCCAGAGACCGAGATGATTCTTGGCATCATCATGTTCGAGGATGTATTCCTCGCCATCTACATCTCGGTCGTCTCCGGACTTGTGCTCAGCGGTTCGACGTCCATAGGAGGCATCGTACTCTCAGCACTTATCGCACTGGGCTTCATGTTGTTCGTCCTGATTGCCGGACGCAAGGCGGTGCCTCTCCTCAATCGACTGTTGAATATTCGTTCCAATGAACTGTTTATGCTCGTAATATTCGCGGGGTTGTTCATTATCGCGGGCTTCTCGGAGACGATTCATGTGGCAGAAGCGATTGGAGCGTTGCTCGTAGGGCTGGTACTTGCGGAGACCGAACATATGAAGCGGATCGAGCATCTCATTTTACCCTTTCGTGATTTTTTCGGTGCGATTTTCTTCTTCAGCTTCGGCCTTACGATTGATCCGCTCTCCCTCGGCGGTGCTGTATGGTTGTCGTTGGCCGCTGTGGTGCTAACGTTAATTGGGAATTTCGCCGCAGGGATGTGGGCTGGCCATAGTGCAGGTTTGTCACCGAAGGCGTCGGTCAATATAGGTCTAACCATCGTGGCACGCGGAGAATTTTCCATCATTATGGCTAATCTCGCCAAAGCAGGCGGTCTACTCCCTATCGTACAGCCCTTTGCTGCCCTGTATGTACTCATATTAGCTGTAATCGGGCCTCTATTGACCAAAGAAACCAAATTCATATACAGCGGGCTCGAGCGTGTGCTCAGGCTAACAGGTTGGAAGCGAAAAAACAAAATGCCGGAAAACGCAGCTTCTCAGGATCACTGAGGCATGAAGCACCTGTAATTATAGCGACAATCGGATGGTGCAACATCTACCCCATTAGTAAGGAGGAATCGATGTGCGACATGTAAAGGAGAGGATATGGCTACACAGAGGTTTTATTAGAAAAGATGATTGGGCGGCTCCGGGCAATTGTTCACTTCACATGCAATCCGCCCTTGGGTATATAACCATGCTCGCGGCAATATTTATCTCGGCGACGAGACTGCTACAAGGCTCAAGTTGGAAGCGGAAAATGCGTATTATTACGGCGCTGCCGGATCCTGTAGCGGTAACCATTCATCAGAGSATTGGACGAAATGTGACGAGATTGACGAGATATCAGACGAGAAGCGGCCAGTTGATGCACACGATGGAGCTTATCATCTATAGGCTCGAGGAGGTAACGTTGACCGAGCTTATATATTCCATTGATCCCGACGCGTGGGTTGACGTCATTCCGTTAAGGAAATCGTGTGGATGGCATGGAAGCGTCTGGCGATCCAAACGACATTCCCATGCGAAGCTGCCCGATGTAACCAAGTATGGAAATGAGCTTCATGATGATTAAATGTTAGCAAAACGGCCTTATCTCATGTTTACATGAGTTAAGGCCGTTTTGCATCATCTCACCAATTAAAGATAAAATAGTTACTGCTGCCCCAACTCTTCTTGAGATGGTGGCTCAAAAATCAATATCCACTCTTTTAGTGATGTTTCGGTTATATAAAATGTGCCCTGAGGGAGTATAGCATTTCTTGCCACGAGACGTGCCAACAGCATCTCTTCAGATG
>NZ_JBFUIX010000334.1:0-2460 GCF_056401635.1 Paenibacillus sp. P4_E11
GGGGATTGTTCAAGAATATTTGGTCATCAAGGATCTGCATTTGCTGGATAGTCTTTGGGCGATGGTGATATACCGAACCATTAATGTATTCTACCTAATTATCATGATGCGGTTTATTGAGGACATTCCCGATTCTTTAATAGAAGCAGCCAAGATCGACGGGGCAGGCCATATGCGAATGTTCCTGCGAATCGTCGTTCCGCTTTCCCGGATCCCTTTATTAACCATCGGCATGTTCTATGCAATAGCGAGATGGAATGAATTTTTCAAATCCAGTATCTTCTTGTCTAGTCGCGAGAACACCGTGCTGCAAGTGTTGCTCAGACAATTCGTTGTGGAAAGAGACACTACAACTTTAGTCGGAGCAGTCGATATTTTGAAAAATAACAATATAGCGCAGCTCGATTTCTCCGCATTAAAGGCGGCTACAATTGTGATTGCCATGGTCCCGATTCTAATGCTCTATCCTATAATCCTGAAGTATTACACGAAGGGAACGATGGATGGCGGCGTAAAAGAATAAATAAAATCTATTATTGGAGGAAGCACCAATGAGGAAAACACTGTTCATGTTGATTGCAATCATGATGGTAGTGACAACAGCTTGTACTAGTAATAAGTCGTCAACCGAATCACCGTCACCATCAGCCACAGCACCTGCCACATCACCTGCCACCACAGAGCCTGTTACAATTTCGATAGTAGACAAGGATTTCCCAGCTGATGATCCGAATACCCAGAAGTTGATTACAGGCATCGAAGAAGGCATGAAAGCAGAAGGAAAGAACGTTAAAATCAAGATTGTTCCTGTGCAATCGGGCACCTACTCCGAAAAGCTGGGCTTGCTTCTGCAAACAGGGAATATTCCGGACTTGATCTACTTCCAGGGCGGGGACTACCAATTCGCGATCACGCAAAAAATTCTCGAAGACTTGACTCCGTATGTGGAAAAATCTACCCACTTCAAAGCATCACTCAGTCCTTTTAACAAAGAGAGATTGAAGAACTATCCATTCGTGGTATGGCCGGCTCCAACAGCAAGCTCGGTTCCGGTTGTGCGTCAAGACTGGTTCGACAAAACCACATCGGGTAAAGCTTTATTGGCTGACCCCACCATTGAGAACTACTATACCTTCTTCAAAGAGTTGAAAGAAAAGAGCGGCGCCAAATTCGTTTATACGACTGCAGGAACACTTGAGGAAATCGATGTTATGTTCAATCAGGCATTCGGCTTAACCTCCACCTGGATCAAAGGTGCCGATGGGAAATACGCTTTTGGCCCAACCACTCAGGCTGAGAAAGATAAATTGGATTTCTACGCCAAGCTGTATAAGGAAGGGTTAATTGACCCTGAATTCCTGACTAAAAAGTTTGACTTGAAAGAGAAAGCATTTTATGACGGTCAGGCAGCTATAATCTCGGGTAGACAAGGTAAAGTTATTGACATCTATAACAGTAAATCCGTTGGTCAGAACGGAGCAAATGCTAAAGTAATGCCTCTTCCGCCAGCAAAGGGTAAAGCCCAAGGATATATCCCGATTGATGTAAGTAAAGAAAGCCGCGGATTTGCTATCTCCAAGACGTCCAAGAATAAAGAAATGGCTTTTGCCGTGTTGGAGTTTATGGCTAGCCCGAAAGGCCAAATGCTCGATAAGCTTGGTGTTGAAGGCCAGGAATATACGATCGTTGATAACAAAATCAAAATGACGGACAAATTTGCTGCATGGTATCCTCACTTTATCGAGAACACGATCAGCTTCAAGCCAGACAAACCATTTGATGCATCCACTCCTTTCTTGGTGGAACCAGCCGTTAAGTCACTGGATATGGTCGCTTCCATGTCCACCAAAGACAACATCTTTGTCATTCCTGGCGAGCTGGCACCTAAGTGGGATGCAGCCCTTGCGCTTTACAAAGAGTTCGAAGTTAATGTGGTCATGGGCAAGAAAACCACAGCTGAATTCGACAAGTTTGTGAAAGATTGGTACGCCGCAGGCGGTAAAGAAATTACAGATTACGCAAATCAAATGATTAAATAAGTAATAACCTTCAAGGGTTTACAATTTACTGCAAAGTGTGGGGCCAGGCGGCCCCGCACTTCCGGTAAGGGAGTGAAAGGATGATTTCTTTTTCAGATCGAGTCCAAGGTGTAGTGTTCGGCACTGCATTCGGCGATGCTATGGGTGCTGTTGTCGAGAAAATGACTTACAGCGATATCAAACAGAAATACGGAAGAGTAGAAACCACGATGACCAACTGGTGGAAGGCTGATCTGCCGGAAACCGCAAGGCTCGGAAGAATGAGAGGCCAAGGCATTGTTACCGATGATACGTTAATGACGCTTGCTTTAATCCAAGTCTATTGTACAGAACGGCGACATCTGGATGCCTATGATTTGGCGAATGAATTTATGAAAGAGATCGCTTTTCGGCCAAGATATATTCCGGAGCTTGGTAAGGA
>NZ_JBFUIX010000335.1:0-2405 GCF_056401635.1 Paenibacillus sp. P4_E11
GAGACATTTTTTCGAAATGAGGCTTGATCAATATCGTTAATATTTGTCTGGTTAAATAGAACTTGTCCGGATGTTGCATGGTACAAGCCCAGTAAGCAATTTGCCAAAGTAGTTTTTCCCGCTCCATTTTCTCCTACAATTGCTATCCGTTGGCCTCTCTTTATGTCAAATGAAATACTATTAAGTATACTCTGTTTTTCAGTTGAATAAGAAAAGGTAAGATTCTTTACGCTAATACTTGTAAAATTTTCTGGAAAAGAGACTTTCGGGGTTCCTTTTTTTTCCGAAATTTCGTGTAAAAAGGAATTAAGATTATCTAAATACATTTTTTTCTCATAAATACCTCCTAAAATTGTTCCTATCATTCCCAAATGGGACTGGACCGTAATAACAGCACCAGTTAATGCAACGTAGTCCCCGATGGTTAGTTTTCCACCATCTATTTGAACCACCAGAATTAAGGCAGTAGAGACAACTGCAATAGAAAGAACTAAATTTGAGAGGATACCTACCTTGCCTTCATTTATTAAGTTCAACAGTAGTACTCGACGAACTTGTAGGTAAAGATTTTTCCAATGTTGTAATAAATGATCCCCTAAGCCAAATATGCGAATTTCCTTAGCTGCATCACGTCGATACAACAACTTATAGGAGTATTCCATCTCCCTCCCTACTGGGGTAGTTTCTGTATTTCTTTTGTGTTTGTTTTTTTTCATTAATAATAGTAGAATAATTCCGGGTAAAGAAGACAGAATCAAAGTAATAGGTAACAACCAATGACTATTAGCCAGTAAAATAAATATTGAGGACAAAATAATAATAGTCCTCATCAGGTTAATTAAATCTTGTATTATATCAACTGTATTGTTATTAACGGCAGCTAATGCTAATTGAATTTGATCATAGAATTTGGAATTATCAAAGAATGAATAAGGTACAGAGAATACTTTTTCACCCACTAATTGTTTTAATTCGTAACTAATATCCATCTTAATAATAGATTTTATATAAGTTTCAACAACATTTAATACAGATACTCCAATATTTAGCAAGAAAGATATTACAACAAAAAATATAGCTTTTCCGAGTAATGAATGATTACTATATACTTGGGTAATTAAATCAATAGATGATTTTTGTAACCAAATATGTAGAGCAGGTACACAAGATGTTGACAGAACGATAATTAACCACAATGAAAACAAGACTGGATGTTTTGAAAAAATCATACATGTCAACACCCACACTTGTTTTAAAGATTTTGTCAACATTTTCTCAAAACGATTTACAAACAACTAAATAGCTCCTCTCCTTTTATTAGAGAATGAGTCTAATAATTTTGGAACATCTACTAGCCAGGAAAGGATATTTTCTTTTTTTATAATCCCTCGTCGCATAATAACACCTTGATTGTCAATTACCATACCAAAAGGATAAGACGATGTTCTTAGCTTTCTTCTACAGTCTTGATAAGAAATAGAATACATTTCAATTGCAACATTAGTAGTAACAACATACTTATTAAATCCTTCGCCATCCCCTACAACAAGAAGTTTGATTGCAAAATTAGCATTATTAAGATAAATCTTATTTATTTCAAACACCACTTCTTTACAAAACCTGCAATTTGGACTTATCACACATAATAGTGTCACATTTTTGTCCTTTACTAAATGATCCAAAGATACTTGGTGCCCTTCACTGTTATGAACCTTTATACTCGGAATACTTATTCCAGGTGCTATACCGTTTGATCCTGTCTTGACCTGTCTTACAAGTATAAAAACTATAATAGAATGAATTATCAGCATTATCCACATAGCAACCTGACTGGCTTCTGATAACATTAGTTATTACCCCATTCCACTTTAATCTATAGTTCTGGCCAAAAGACTTGTAAAAAAGAGTCCTACTGCTGGTGCTATTGTAGAAAAAAACTGAAACATCGTTGCTTGTTTTATAAAAGTAAGAGTGTCAATTGGTGGAGAAGTAATGATTATACTACAATAAAATAATAAAATAATGTTGTTAAATACTCCTCCTATCCCCATCTTTCCAGATAGTATACTTCCGAAACAGTTGCATCCTAAATCTTTATCGTCCCAAATAATTTTTATATTTGCCAACAAAAATGATATAAATATTAGTATTACAGTCCATACATTCCACCTACTCTCTGCTCTATCGACTATTAAATTTATTCCTAGAAATATTTCAATAAATGGTAAGAACAAACCATATATGTATCCCATATTTCGGGGTAGAATTCCTACATCTGCAGCAATTCGTGCTGAAGTAGGAAGGGAACCCATTTTCATGAATCCAGAAAACAAGAGCGTGAAACTTATTACAAGCAACATAATTAAACCCAAATAACTCATCATTTTCCCCTTATTAAGGTACTT
>NZ_JBFUIX010000336.1:0-2375 GCF_056401635.1 Paenibacillus sp. P4_E11
CCTTCATACAGCCACTAGTGCTGCATTCCGGGGATACAATGTCATTATTCCAGTTGATGGAATGTCAGCTCTCAATCCTTATGCTGAACAGTATACCACTTGGCATATGATAAATAGCCCTGGAACCCGAAACCGGGCCACTTTAACAAAAATAAATCTGTTACATTTTAGTCATCCATACCAGCGATTCGAGGACAGGGAACTCGGAGTCATCCAGTAAAGCACATGCTCCCTCTAAGGAGTGCTTATGCTATTGCTCCAAGAAGTTAACACTCAGTCRTTATACCACGTTAATCTGCCCGTTAGCGGAATGAGGCTGACGATCCATGCCGGCAGTCTCGTTCCTACAATCAGCGATGATGAAGGGTTAAACAATTAACCCATCCAACCAAGGACACCACGGTTTATCCGAGTCAAAACGATAAATTTGTCGTACCTGTGCCCTGAAAGATCAAGAGAGTGAGGCTGGTAAGCCGCCAACCATCATATTGGAACAACCGGTCATTACCATACGCCGCATTTGGTGTTAAAACGTAAGATTAAGATTGATCTGTGTTAATTTATTTTGGTATAACACATTATTCTCATATTTATCTCTCAGAGTAATGGGGCTCAAAACATAGTGGGCGTTCGCCCCGACTCCCCATAAAGTTCCGTCCTGCATGAGAATCAAAGATTGCCGATTTCCGGCTTCCACTAACTTGACTGAGGGTAGGTTAGGGACCTTTGCAGGTTGTGCCAGGCTATCCCCGAGCACTTCGCTTCCAAGTTGTCCATACTCGTTATCCCCCCATGAAAACAGATTGCCGTCTCGATCCACTGCTTGAGCATGGTCATGACCTGCATCAACCTGAATGATATTTGAAAGTCCTTCGACACGTTTCGGTTCAGGATTGTCGGCGTTTCCGATACCGAAGACGCTCTTAACCCCCCATGTCCATACGGTGCCGTCATTTTGGAGTGCTACTGCAAAATTATTGTCGTTTGAAATAGCAATGATATCCTGTAAGGTTCTCAGTTGCTTTAATTCAGATTTTGTTGGTTGGGTTTGCCAGACCGTACCGTCATTCTTGAGTACTACCGTAAATTCAGAGCCTGGGCTAACAGAACGGACATTTGCCCAAGGCGTCTGATAAGGTTTCTTATAGATGATCTCGCTCAACTTGTACGATTGTCCCAGTTTACCGTTGAGATTCGATCCCCATGCGAATACGCGGCCTTCGCCATCAACCGCAAAAATACCGAATGTTTGATTTCTACAGAAACGATGTCTTGGAGTCCCTCTACATGTCTAGGGATGACGGTTGTTTCATATTCTTGTTCTCCGTTGCCCCATAGGCTCGCGCTGTTGAAGCCCCATACCCAAACTGTACCGTCTTTCTTTAAAGCAATACCAGCATCGTAATCCAATTTGACGTCCACGACATCCTTAAGAATACGGGTCGGCTTCTCGTAAAACTGCCCCCACGTCCATAAATCCCCTTCGTCGGTCACGACCGCTGCGTTGGTGCTAATGATGTTCATTTTATGTATGGAGGCGAGGGGAGAAGTTGCTTGCTTAGCCCAAAGACCCTTGTTTTTTTGTATCGCATCGGCTTGTAACAGTTCGAGTTTGCTAGCTAACCCATCTTTTTGAAGATCCAGACTTTTCGCCGCATATCCCTCTTCTACAAGCTTTGCATTTAAAAGGGTGTCATCTTGCAAGTACACATTTACATGTAAGTGTTTGTTCCGATCGCGTAGACCATTTATTTCAATCGACACCTCCGCGCCATTCGAGAGCAGCGACCTTATATATCCCGTTACCTCTTGACCGTTATGAATAGGGGAAATGCCCGCAAAGCGCACGGTATCTTCGATTCCTTCATCAGACCCGTCGATGTAGCGGATTTTAAGATACATCCCGTCTAAAACTTCCTCGACTTGGATATTACGCCTCACGGAATATTCAATGGATACGCTGCGACTAGCCTCATCCCATTCAACCTTCGCTCCCATTGCTTCCGCAATAAAGCGAACTGGCACCAAGGTAGACCCCTCGACAATTCGCCCTGGTGTTTCCAGTCTGAGTTCGGCTTTGTTCTTATAAGCGACCTTTTCTCCGATTGCATAAATGAGTTGGGTATCACCAAGTTGAGCCACGACAGTCTGAGTCTTCGGACTCCACTGGATTACTGCCCCCATTCCCTCCAGAATGTCTCGCATGGGCACCAAAATGCTACCGTTTTCCTCTATTGGTGGGGTTTCAAAACTGAGGGTCTTTCCATTTAAAAAAACTGATATCGGGTGTGGTATTTCGGAAGCCTGTGATTCCGGGATTGGGGATCCTCCGATCAGAAGAATCAAA
Source organism: Paenibacillus sp. P4_E11 (assembly GCF_056401635.1). Classification (NCBI taxonomy): domain Bacteria; kingdom Bacillati; phylum Bacillota; class Bacilli; order Caryophanales; family Paenibacillaceae; genus Paenibacillus; species Paenibacillus sp. P4_E11. The sequence goes on from NZ_JBFUIX010000336.1 coordinate 2,348, forward strand.
ACGAAAATGATGATTCGTGTTCTCATAG
>NZ_JBFUIX010000337.1:0-2366 GCF_056401635.1 Paenibacillus sp. P4_E11
GGCATGGGCGGCGCTAAACGACCCAACCGTTAACTATATATACATACTAATACTTTCAACTTCAACCATTTTCCATGAGTTACCTTTTTTGAAGAGTTGTCCGGTAATTTTAATGCGCGTACCACGTCCATGGGCATCTAAAGCTACACCGTAACCATCCTTTTCCAAGCTTACCTTGACATCAATTGTTCTATTATCGTGCTTTATCTTAATAGTTGCTTGACCCATAAAGTTATMATCACTTGCAGGGTTTCGAGTGGAATGAAGTGTGATTATAGTCCCTATTATAGTCAGTGTCTGAGGTTCAATTTTCTTGAGTTCATTTGCCGCATACTCAATATTTACATATGCTTCCTCCGAAAGGAGCCAATTGAATTTATTTTTAATGTCCTCAGAAACCTCAAATCTGTAGCTCCATTCTACACTTAGATTAATATTTTTAGTTTTGTTATTGGAGATTTCGAGTAATGATTCACACATCCTCGAATTAAGTCCAATGTCATAATTACTGACTAATATATCTGCATCATGATTATCTACAGATTTCTCTATTAAATCCAGACTGCGTACAATCCTTTCCATAACACGTCTTTCAAATGGAATATCTTCTTTATCGAATAGTACCATTTGAATCGGATCAGATGTAACTGGTGAATTGATAGTAAAACCAAAACTCCCTTGAAATGTATGATCGAACTCGCATATCGATGCGTGATATTGTCCCGCTAATATCGGCTTATTAAAGAATGGTAAGCTTATTACTTCAGAACTTGCAGAATACATATAAAGGTTCTTTATCGCATTCACACTATCCGCTGCGTAGGACAGTGGGATTCCTCCACGTCCCACATTTGGTACACTAATCCTAAATATGTCACGATTTATCCGTGATATTTCATTTATGATTTCTGATACATGTTTTTTTTGTATAGAGGCAAGTACATTTACGATGTCTCGCACTCGTAAGTGAAAATCATCAAAGTAAGAGTATGCAGGAATAAACAATTCCAATGGTTTCCCATGATCGTTATTTATGCCTGTGTATCGCATATTTTTTTTATTCTTATTTGTGTAGTCTTTAGTCCATCCGTGGTTAATAAGGTACGCCTCAAGATCATTGAGGGAGATATTGTATATATTATCTTTCATTATTCATAAACCCCCGATTGAACATCCTCATATAGTTTTAGGATAGCTTCCGGAGAAAAGACCTGCTCGCGAGGTATTCTTATCCTTATCTTACTGGTGTTGTTAGTAGGTTCCCCATTAACATAATAATAATAACAACATTTACGAATAAATAGTTCTTCTTCAGTCAATTCCATCCAATCTATTTCATCTTTCGGCAAGCAAAGAACCATTAGAAAGCAGGGATATGATTTGTTTCTATGTCTGTAGATAAGTTTATTATAAGTATCGACTTCTAAGTCGTATACTATTGTGGTATCTTCAAGCTTCCAGTTAATAGTCGCTTTTAACTGGCAGTCAAATATCACACCCATGTCAATAAGCTTTCCCTCGACACTATCCACTCTTCTTACCGAGACATCGACACCATAGTCATGTGATGTAATATCAATAGGGAAACCAGACATCGCCACAACTGCACTTATATATGAAAGAGAAAGGAACTCTTCTTTATGTTGTATTTTTACCGACAACAACCTCACCTCATCAACTCTATTCGACAAAAGGAAACATCTTCCTGCAACGTAAATGGAATTTGATCAAGTTATCGACTACCCCTCTCCCTCGTGCGCGACATGCGTATTCTTTTCCGGATTAGCTACCCGCTTTACTGGACCGAGGGGGTGCTTGAACTTCGATCAGCTACCGATTACTGCCCAATTGAATGGTATATGAGAAATGGGGTTTGGAGTATTCAGGGAATTAGTGACATCGATAATTATGAATTTAAGTAAATTTCGAAATGCTCTCGATTCCACAATCCAACATTCAACTGGCGAATACTTCGTTAATATGAAGGAAGTTTAACAAAATACAAAAAGCCCCCTCCCTGAGGAAATGAGGGCTTTGACTTATTTTTTGAAATGTTTGAAATACTCATCTGATATCTCGACTGTTTCACACTGGAATTCGAAAACTATTGCTTCAATATAACTAAACCAGTCATAGTATGAATTAATGAATTCCTCTGACTCAATCGAACCTTGTTTCAATTCATCTAACATCGAGTAGTATATTTCTAACTTCATTTCAATTCTCATAATCAATTCATAACAATTTCCACTTATTTTAGAGGATATCTTTTTTAATTCTCCAAAATCATTTTCTAAAAATTCATCCAGTATACCTTCAACCTCTAGTAATTGTTCTACATTCTTAACTCTGACAAATGCAGATAG
>NZ_JBFUIX010000338.1:0-2354 GCF_056401635.1 Paenibacillus sp. P4_E11
TACAGGAACCCTGTAGCCGTAGCAGGTGTCGAATAATAAGGCAGTGTAAACACATAGGTCATCACCTGGTGCCCCGGAGCATCCGGCTTCTCCCGCATAAACCAATGATTGGGACGGGTCGTTTCCAGCGTTCGAATAAAAGCAGCATCTGGAGAATTATCAGGGGATTCGTAATAGCGATCATTGTCCATGGCATACATGCCCTTCCGCATATATACGGTGACGCCGTCAAGCCCTGCGGTCATATCCTTGATTAGCCCCAAGTCTGTAATGAAACGAACGATAMGCGATATATTGCCTTGAGCTGGATTTTCCAGCAAGTATTTGATTTCCTCATTACTATCTTTATTGACTGTCGTCAGCACCTTGTTGAAGAAAGCGTCTTCATAAAAACGGAGAAAATTATTTTCCACAGAGTCCTTTACATTCAATAACCCGTATCTCGCATCCTTGGAAACCTCGCTCGTCACTATCCGATTCGCATTGGTTAACAAATAAACACCTGTAATACCTATTAATACTAGGGCTAATACCGTGTAGGAAAGGACCAGCCGAAAATAATAACTGTTTCTCCATTTCATGATCATCGAGACCCCACCACCCTTCGTTGAATAGCAGATCAGTGACGAAACGGGTCACTTCACAACTCATGTGACGGCCTGGAGTGAATCATTTGCTCCAGACCATCTCATAAAGCGAGCACCACTTAAGGTGCTCATCTCCGCTGACTATTCAGGATCGTATATACCCTCTTCATCTGTTGATGCGAGTCAATCTCGCTACTCTATCTCTCTACCTTGCAACAAATGCGGCGATCCGTTCGAACCGCTCCAAGGTGTTTCGTATGTCGGCTGATGCACATAACGCTTCATTCCTAATCGCAACCGGATCCCTGTTCCAACTTCCATTCGGATCAGCAACCACTTACCCTGAATAGGCATCGTTTCGATCGTCTGCCCATCCTGTGTCAGCTTCTCCGCACTAACAAATTCATGTTCGCCGAATGTTCCGGCTTGAATGATGATCTCTCTGACTGAGAAGAGATTCATGTTCACCAATTGCAAGGTGACTGAATCCGCTGACAAGGATTCCACTAGGGCAGCAACCGAATCCGGAAGTCCGGGGCGCTTCGTCAGAGCATTGTAGTATCGAACCCGTGCATGCTGCAACCCGCCGTGATAGACGTGCATCGGCGCTCCCATTGTGAGTTGCGCTAAACCTTCGATCAATATTGGCGTTAGCTCCTGCCATTGGTGGATCGTCATCGCGGCCTGAGATAACGCCGTCTTCTCCGGAGCGAATTGTTCAGAGCGAATCTTGGCTAGCCTCGCTTGCACTTGAGCATAATTCGTCCGCAGAATGTTGATCGGATAAGCCGGATCGTTGCCACGAATATAGCGGAACCATTGAGCGGCATTGCCGTTCGTGCCCATGTGACCGCCATTCGTCCTCTGTCCGTAGCTGCTGTACCTTGTATCAATATGGTCGAACAGTTCGGACGACCAACCTCGCTCAGCTCGCGCAGCATCAGCCTCATCCATCGATATGTTCCACAGATAGACGGCATACATCGGGTGTTGAATCCGGTAATCGCGCCAGCCATCATCGTAGTGACGGTTCGGAACGACGTACTGATCACCTTCCTGCTTCCCTATTGACCATAGCATGTCCAGCTGCGAGCGGGCCAAATCGAGATGCGAGTAGTCCCCAGTCAACAGCACAGCATTGCTTCCTGAGATAACCGTCGGCTCCAGGATCGACATCGATCCATGCGGCCAGCGCCAACCGTAATAGCCGCCCCACCATTTGCCATCGTTGTATTCGCCAATCTCACCGGACAACCCTATATTATCAGGGGTAATACCGCCATTTCGTGAAGTGCGCTCCTTCCAGGCTGTCAAGTACTCAAGCACCCAGCTTCGATAARCATTATCAGCTGTATAGAGATATGCATGCGTGAGCATACTCGTTGCACACAGATTCAACGGAACGTCGCCGCGTGACTGTCTCTCATTGATTCGACTTAAGATTTCAACATACACGGCATCATCAGACCAGGGGCATACGTTTCCGTTGCCGTCTACGCCAGGTATATCCTCGAATGGAGGCAAATACTCGTCCAATATCTCACGATGTGTCTCCCAATCCTCCGCAGTCTGATTGAACCGCGGCCCCTTACTCCCGGTAATCGGTGAACGGATTAACTTCTTATCTTGGTCGTAATTAGGTACATCCGGGTTAGTCCCGTTATAGAAGCCGGCGAACTTAATCGCCCGCTGTTTGTCCTTGARCACATTCGGGTCGGCCAAGCCGAAGAAATAGAAGAACAAATACCCTTCCCCATGATGCATCCA
>NZ_JBFUIX010000339.1:0-2344 GCF_056401635.1 Paenibacillus sp. P4_E11
GATATGACCCGCTGCCGCCCACCGGGTGAAGAAGAATACTAGATGTGCGACAAGTCCAAGAACAGCAACACCGAAGCCCAATCGACTCCACAAACGTACATGCTCTTCCGGCTCTCTAGCACTGAATCGCTTACCCGTTATCGAAATAACGAACAACCCGAATGACAAACAGTAAAATATGAACGAAAATAATAAAAATGTGCTACTGACTGATTCTAAACTCATTTCCTCACCTCATTCACAAGCTGTTTCGGATCTGCCTGTAAGCCCACAGCTTGCAAAGAAGCGGCTACCTCGTTCCGAATACCGTACCAATTCTTATTCGTATGTGCGCCGAGCGTCAGTGCATTGCCGTCATCAATGCGAATCCATATCCGACGATGCTGCCAATACAGCCCCATAATAACCCCAATCATGAACATGGCCGATCCTACCCATATATAAGGCAGCGCCAAGTCTTTACGAATGTTCAGAAAGCTCGTATAGTTGGCAATCTCCACATCCTGCATCGAATTAACAGAGATGTCCCACTGACTGCCGACCGCTCCGTTTATCGCGTCTTGACGGAAGTTCACCTTGTCCACTTCACGCGGGAAGTACATGTAGGCTGAACCTTCTGCAGGCATATTCGGACCAGTGATGGAGAAGACGAATGCCGGAGCGTTCGGATCGTTAGACTTCGTAACCGGCTGACCCGCATCATTCAAGGAGAATTCAGGGAAATACCCTTTTAATGTGAGCTTATACGGTCCGGCTTCGTAGGTCTCGGCGGGATTTTTCATCTTGATCTTGAAAGGTCCGAATGTCTCCCCGGTCTTCTTGTTCTTCAGCATCGGTGTTACTGAGATAAGCTGCGGCGTTTCCGAGAAATCGAACTGATAAGCGAGCAGCCCCTTGTAATTCAATGGGCTGTTCACGACAATGTCGTGAGTCGTCACTTGCTTCAGCTCTGGCTCCTTGGACGAGTCGTCACAATTTTTCGAGCATTCATAGAGCACAGCTTTCGTCATATACGATTTCGCTACAGTTTGATTGCGTTCCCGGAACTTTTCCGACATTTCTTTCTCATCGTAGTAGACGACTGAGAACTGTTCATTCTTCAAATAATACGGCGTATCCGGTATTTTCACCGTCTGCCCTTCGATAAACCCCATGTAATGGTCGAGATGCCAGCCCGGAATACCTCTAGCCACAACCGCCAACAAGAAGATAATGAGACCGATATGATTAATATAGGGGCCCCATCGGCTGAACCGGTGTTTCTCGGCGAGCAGTGCAGTCCCCTCTCTATGAACCTTATATCGTCTCTTACGCAGTTGAGCGGCAAATCCGTCTACCCATTGCTCGGCAGGCAAGTCCTTGTTACTTCCATCGACTGACTCGAGCGCCAAATCTGTAGAGTAGGTAACCTTCTGTCTAGTAAGAAATTGCATATGCTTGCGAATCTGCTGCTTGCTGAGCGCTCTATAAAGCGGGAGTACACGGTCCAAGCTACATATCACAAGCGATGTTCCGATCATGACCAGTAAACCGATAAACCACCAAGAACCATACGTATCGGACAACCCGAGTGCATAATAGATTTGTCCTAGCGTTCCATACTTATCTCGGTAGAAGACAGCTGGATCCATATTAATGAACGTGTTCTCCTGTGGATAGATCGTTCCGATCGCCGCTCCGACCAATGTGGCCAGAATGAGATAAATGGCGATCTTCACGGAAGAAAAAAAGTTCCAAACCTGATCTATCCAGGATGGATTGACGCGCTGGGAACGACGGGCTACCCCGTCATAACGCATCTCTAACAGTTCATCGCCGTCACCTTCGTTAAGTGGCTTGCCGCAAGATTCGCAGAGAACCGTTCCGACATGATTTTGATGACCGCATTCGCATTTCGTGTTGGCAATCAACCGTTGCAGCTCCCTTCCTTCAATCTTTCAGCATGGCGGTCAGTGTCTGCTCGATATACGCCTCATCCATGCCTCCGACTTGAATTTTCTCGATCTTACCGCTCCCATTAATGAAGAATGTGGTCGGATAGCTCGACACATGGTACTTGTTACGCATGCGGAGCTCTTTATCGATCAGAATAGGGAATGTCAAACCGTATTGTCGAACAAAGCTTTGGACGGTAACCGGGCTTTCGTCGAGATTAAGACCCAACACCTCTACGCCCCGATCTTTCCACTTCTCGTACTGATTCTGGATGGCCGGCATTTCCTTGTAACAGGGCTCACACCAACTGCCCCAGAAATTGACGACGACGACCTTGCCTTTGTAATCCGACAGTTCGTGCGATGTCCCATCCAGTCCCGATAACGTAAAAGCAGGAGCCGTGCTACCT
>NZ_JBFUIX010000340.1:0-2340 GCF_056401635.1 Paenibacillus sp. P4_E11
CAGGCGCTGGAGATCGCAGAAGCGCTTGTAAGAAGCGGAGCGGTCGATATTATTGTCATCGACTCCGTGGCAGCTCTTGTGCCTAAGGCGGAGATCGAAGGAGATATGGGAGATTCGCACGTTGGTTTGCAGGCGAGATTAATGTCTCAAGCCCTTCGGAAGCTGTCCGGGGCGATTAACAAGTCGAAGGTCATCGCAATCTTCATCAACCAATTACGTGAGAAGGTTGGTGTCATGTTCGGGAATCCAGAGACGACACCAGGTGGACGAGCTCTGAAGTTTTACTCGTCAGTTCGACTGGATGTACGTCGGGTTGAATCGATCAAGCAGGGCAATGATATTGTTGGGAACCGGACAAGAATTAAGGTAGTCAAGAATAAGGTAGCTCCTCCATTCAAGCAAGCAGATGTCGATATTATGTACGGTGAAGGTATTTCCAGAGAAGGCAGCCTCATCGACATTGGGTCTGAGATGGATATCGTCCAGAAGAGCGGCGCCTGGTACTCGTATGAGGGCGATCGTCTTGGACAAGGTCGCGAGAATGCGAAGCAATTTTTGAAGGAGAATATGCAGGTTGCTGAATTGATCGAGAATAAGATCCGCTCGATGAGTAACCTAACAACCTCCATTCCGCTTAATTCGGATGATGATGAGGACGAAGAAGATTTAGCTGCATTTGAATAGTACATGGAATGGGATGCGCACCTTTGCTATTTAGCAGAGGTGCGCATATCTGTTTCATTCTAGGAATGGATCATAACCTATTAAGACGGATGGAGGGGTGTATGAGAATGAGGTGGAAGAGCAAGAGTAGGGATGAGAGTCACCAGGAACATCATCCAGGAGAGAGTAGGCCGATGGAAGGAACCGTCACCATGGTAGAAAGACATCCGAAGAAAGCAAGGATGTATCACATCTACATTAACGAAGAGCTAGCTTTCACTGTACATGAGGATGTATTGATCCAGCATCGACTTATGAGAGGGCAGTTTATTGACACGGAGCAATCGGCATTAGTCATTGCAGACGAAGAACGCCACGCTGTATGGGCGGATGCACTGATCTATATCGGACGAAGTCCTCGGGCATTACGCGAGGTCAAGATATACTTGAAGCGAAAGGGCCATGTTGAGGCAAATATTGAAGAAGCGGTTCATCGGCTGGAAGAGCAAGGATACGCGGATGATGCTCAATATGCTACGCAGATGGCTGAACATCGTATGATCGCTCAGCGAAAAGGTCGTCGTTGGGTACAGCAGGAACTACAGCAAAAAGGTGTAAAACGAGAAGTCATTCAGGAGGCGCTAGATCAAGTAGATCCAGAAGAAGAGCACAAAGCAGCCCAGCAGTTGGCTCAAAAAAGATGGAGCACGATGAAGGGGGATCCAACGGACAAGCGGCGCAAGCTGACGGCGTTCTTGATGCGGCGAGGATACTCGGGTTCACTTGTGAATGGCATTATTAAAGATTTGCTCGCTTCGGATCAATCGGTTGAGATGGAGGAAGATTGGGAGCTGGATGCTGAAATGGATGTAGATTGAAATCGAAAATACCGTAATGATTTAAAGTACATCGGTTTAGTGGGGTATTCGAGGCCTTCAAGTAGTTGAATTCTGAGAGACAAGATATATTTCTCAATCTTTATTCCAAAATGATTAAAAGTAAGTTATACTTAACTTAATCATTGCGRAGAGGGTTGAGTGTCTATGAGACAACATGGGGGAAATTGGAAGGCACTGCTTCAACTGTTCTGGACCTTCTTTCGCATCGCTCCGCTTTCCTTTGGTGGCGGTTTTGCGATGATTCCGGTGTTTGAAAGAGAGATTATCCATAAACGCGGTTGGGTTTCCGAGGAAGAGTTAGCGGATGTGTTAGCTGCTTCCCAGACCATTCCTGGAGCGGTTGCGATAAATTCTTCGGCTATGATTGGGTATCGCCTCCAAGGTATTGCAGGAGCCATTGCTGCGGCGGCAGGAATGATGATGCCTACTTTCTTTATCGTCCTTGCCCTTGGGATCGGGTTTGCAAATTTACAAGGACATTTTAAGATTCAAGCCGCTATGGAGGGGGTAAAACCTGCCATTGTGGCGTTGATCGCCTATGCAGGCTATCGGATTTATAAAACTTCCATTTCGGATAAAACTTCGATAGGAATTATGATCGTTACTGTAATTGTGCTATTGATGCAATGGGCGTCACCTACACTAGTTATTATTCTAGGTGGGATGATTGCCATGGCGATTGTATTTGTCTTAAAAAAACTGGGTAGACAGCCATCAACTCGGCTAGTCTCTGTCAAATATGCCCCCGATGATTCGTTTTTTGGGGATGGTATATAAT
>NZ_JBFUIX010000341.1:0-2314 GCF_056401635.1 Paenibacillus sp. P4_E11
GTCTTACACACTTTCACCCATTATCAACTTAGGGGACAGTATGATCTGCGATCGTTCGGATCTATCTCTCTTCCCTTCAATGTAATCAATCAATCTGACTGCTGCGGCGTACCCCATCTCCGCGTATGGTACTTCTATCGAACTCAGAGATGGAACGAGATGCTCGTTGACTCCCTCCGTATTGTCGGCCGCCATTACGAACACTTGCTTGCCAACGAGTAAATTCAATTCGTATGCAGCTCGATACACTTGCACGGCTCCCCTTGACCAATTAGACAAGATGGAGAGTGGAAGCGTTTGCATGGAAAGCCAGTGCAGCCACCGGGAACGCTCTTCCTGCCAAGATGACTCCTCCCTGCTGATCACGAGAGGCTCGAATTTATGAGCAATCATCCAGTTCTTATAAGCTTGTAATCTTTGCACGTCTCCCCAATTGGGGTTATAGGACGGTCCCATGTATATTTCCAGATACACAGGAGCTACCCGTGATTTCGCATACATGTGGTCCAAGGCAAGTTCTATACTGTACGCATAATCCGTCATTATGGATGTCACCGACCGAGTCTCGGGATAACCTTCTAAGGAAACATACGGAATGCCTCGTTCCATGATCTGGCTCGCCCATCGGGCATCGTTGTAGCTCGTGTTGTCCTGTGTCAGGATACCGTCAATTCGACGTTCAGCGTACAGGTCAAGAATACCGCCACGACCAACTTCGCTATGCTCCGAGCCGTACAGTATGAGATGGTAGCCGTGTTCCCAGCATGCCATCTGAGCACCCTTCATCATCTGGAACAGGAACGGGGTTTGCAGATGTCCAGTCACCGCTATACAATGCGTTCGACCTAGTCTTAATCCTCTAGCCTGCGCATCTACCTTATAGTTCATTTCTTCAATAACCGCAAGCACTGCTTTTCTTCTCGCAGAGCTAATGCGGATCCCCTTGGTTCCATTCAGTACTGCAGAAACGACGCTAGGAGATACACCTGCTTTTCTCGCTACATCTTTGCTGGTAACCTTCACCATGGCAACCCCTCCAGGTTCATGATAATACGATTTATCAATATGGGTCAATGTTCATTTTATGTTTGGTTAAAATAAAAAAAGTCCTACTTACGCCATCTAGCATCGAATAGGACTCGTTGAGAGTGATGCTGCTTGAAGGTGACCCCAGGATACAGTTATATTGAAAGAAGGACCAGTACCCCTTTCAATATGGAGGATGATGTATGAAACAACTGAATCTCATGGGGTATATTGCAGTGATTGGATGGTTGCTATATCTGTTATACGGATACACTAACTTCGATGAAATTCGAGAAAGTGAACGACTTTCTCTTGTTGTAGCTATTACATTCCTCGGTCTTGTCTGGTTCCCGGTGTATTTCATTCTAGTGGCTGTCATTGGACTTAGAAATAATAAAACAAAACGCTGACTGTACATAAGTACAATCAGCGTTTTGTTTTACATTTTGTAGTGCCGGTGAAGGGACTCGAACCCCCACGGTTTCCCTCACGATTTTGAGTCGCGCGCGTCTGCCAATTCCGCCACACCGGCTTAGTTAGTAATTAATCCTGTGAGGATTAAATGGCGTGCCCTAAGAGATTCGAACTCCTGACCTTTTGATTCGTAGTCAAACGCTCTATCCGGCTGAGCTAAGGGCACATATGAACTTTGGTAAAACATGGTGCCGAAGACCAGACTTGAACTGGTACGGTGGTCACCCACCGCAGGATTTTAAGTCCTGTGCGTCTGCCGATTCCGCCACTCCGGCGAAGTTACATGGAGGCGCCACCCAGACTCGAACTGGGGGTAGAGCTTTTGCAGAGCTCTGCCTTACCACTTGGCTATGGCGCCAAATAAATGGAGCGGACGACGAGATTCGAACTCGCGACCCTCGCCTTGGCAAGGCGATGCTCTACCACTGAGCCACGTCCGCATATAAAATTATCTCCCAGAAAGAAATACTGGGGATCTAGGATTCGAACCTAGGGATGACGGAGTCAAAGTCCGTTGCCTTACCGCTTGGCTAATCCCCAATATGAGAAGTTATGGGGCGATCGACGGGACTTGAACCCGCGAATGCCGGATCCACAAACCGGTGCGTTAACCCCTTCGCCACGACCGCCATATCTTCTTATCTGGCAGGGGCAGCAGGAATTGAACCCACACCAAAGGTTTTGGAGACCTTTGTTCTACCTTTAAACTATGCCCCTAAAATAAATGGTGGAGGATGATGGATTCGAACCACCGAACTCGTCAGAGAACAGATTTACAGTCTGCTGCGTTTGGCCACTTCGCTAATCCTCCATG
>NZ_JBFUIX010000342.1:0-2313 GCF_056401635.1 Paenibacillus sp. P4_E11
GGCTTGTCCATCGGCACTGAGCATCTCCGCTTCCTCTTCGGGGTTCGTGAGATAGCCGATCTCCAATAATGTGGCAGGCATGTTGCTGTACGAGAGCACCTTCAAGTGATCCTCCCGCACCTCTCGGTCCCGAAAGCCCATCTTCTGAACCACTTGCTGGTGAATCGACTCCGCCAAGTTCAACCCATTCTCATAACGGTAGTACGTTTCTGTACCGCCTACGGATGCATCCTTATAGGTGTTCCCGTGAATCGAGACCAAGGCATCGGCGTTCCAAGTATTCGCCATATTAGCCCGGTCTTCCAGGTTGACGAAAGTATCGGTCGTTCGGGTCAGTTTGGATTCGAAAAGAGGTTCTTTTTGCAGCAGCGCATATACTTTCAAGCTCAGGGACAAAGTATAGTCTTTCTCCATTTTACCATACTTGCCTACTGCACCTGGATCTTTGCCTCCGTGGCCTGGATCGATCACGATCTTGATCTTCTTATTCGAAGTCGACAAGGGGGCCGCATTCGATTCCGAAGTAGTCTTCTCGGGAATGGACGAGAGATACGGAGATCGATCGGATTCGTCTCTAGCTAAGTTTACTAATGAACCGACTAGTAAAATAAGAAAGATCAGTAGAATGGCCAATCGGATGAATCGGTTTCGCTTGCTGTACATGCTCATGTTGGCCTCCCTAGGGGACATACGATCATCCACCACCTAGTTATACCTCCTACTCGTAACAGGCAAGTGGCCAACTTGTAAACTTTTTGTGTCTAAAAAAGAGATACAACCCAATGGGTCATATCTCTCAACTGATAGGTATCGACTAGTTAACCTTAGTCCTCCTTGAACACCGGCACAATCGACAACTCGAAGTGAAACGGTCGGGCTTCCATTCGGTACTTAGCCAACAATTCAGGTCCGCATGAATTCGAGCCTACACCACTCATGGCGTAATCAAGATGAACGATCGTCTGCTTGGAGCGGGTCAGCTCGTAATCGTGTGCAGCAAACGTCAGATCTCCCGGGGTATAGTGGGCGGCGTTGAAGGAGAACGCTTGCGTCGACGAGAATCGTAACCCCATCCCCTGCTCATTCGATACGATCACCCATTCAGTCCCATACCGTGAGCCATTCTCTTGCGGCATGATATACGGCTCGAACATGTCATCTACCGTCGTGAGGTAGCGCCCTCTTCTTACACTGTGGCGCTTGTCGATATAACTCTCGTGAGGGCCGTAACCGTAATACTCGACAGTCTCGTTACCCTCCGGCATCGTCAACTGAAGGCCGAACCGAGGCCAGTACACAAGCTCCTCATTAGGCTGTACGTCTGTACGGAAAGAGATCCGGCTTGATCCTTCAACGGTCCATACAAGGGTGCCGCGTGCAATCGGGAAACGGCTGTATCCAGACAGTGTATATTGCACGGATATTTCGACAAGCGAGGAGGACAACTGTCGCCACTCGCACCCATACACTTTCATCTCGATGCGATTATAACCTTCTTCGAGCCATTTTCGCTTCACGTACATATCATTATCCGTAGGAGCTCGCCAGATCTGAAGCTTGAGCGGCTCGGTCAGCATGCGAACACCATGCTTGGTAAGCTGAGTGAACACCCCAGCCTGCAAGTCGAATGAATAGGTGAAATCAAATCCATCCACGATCAGCAAATCTCCCGATTCGCGTACTTGCAACGGTTCATTGCCCTTCAAACTTCCTGATTGTACTGGCACTTCACTTCCAACAGACGGCACCTCGAATTGCGCGAAAGCGACCTCGTAGCCAGGCTCCGCCCACGCTGTCTCTTGCTTCAGTCGGAACGACAAGGTGAGCTCGCAAGTACCGGTCAACGTGCCAGGCTGCTCGTAGGCAATCGTAATCGTCGAGCTGCCCTGAGGTGCAGCGTTCAAGTCCATAAGCATGCCCTGATCGAGCAGATTTCCTTCTTCTTCAAGCTTCCAATAGAGCGCCAGATTCGATAAATCGCGGAAATCGTAACGATTGAACAGGGTGAATCGGCCAGCCGTTATATCCTCAACATCAATTCTTACAGGCGCGATTATTTGCTTCAGCTCGAGCAAACCGGTATGCGGCTTCCGGTCCGGCATCACTAATCCGTCGATGCAGAAGTTGCCATCATTCGGYAAATCCCCGAAATCCCCGCCATACGCGTAATAGGGTCGTCCGTCTACTGTACGGGCGGCAATCCCGTGGTCGCACCATTCCCAGACACAGCCTCCCATCAGCTTCGGATACCGGTAGATGACATTCCAATAGTCGGCTAAGTCACCAGGGCCATTGCCCATCGCATGACTGTAC
>NZ_JBFUIX010000343.1:0-2285 GCF_056401635.1 Paenibacillus sp. P4_E11
TCCTCGGGCAGACCAAGGGGCGTAAGCCCCGCAGCGGGAAAACGGTGTTATGTGCTGTTGCCTCTTCCTGAGCTACTTCCAAATTCTCCTTACTATTGTTTCATTTGTTTCAATTAATATATGGTATATATCAGGGTTTGATATTTTCTTCCAATCATTAAACCCAAAAGAATCTTCAAAAAACTTTATTACTAACGACATGAGCACCCCATGTGTTACCAATACTATATTAGATTCTGTCCGTTTTTTTATTTCCTCTATTACTTCAATTCCTCTATTCATTGCTTCAATTGAAGATTCTCCACCCTCAAACTTCAAATCAAGATCGGTGTATGTCTCCTTTAATTTATCCATCCAATCAATATAGTCCTGTGTACTTAATATTCTTTCCTTTAATCTTTCATCTGTTTCGATTTTTAAATTCATTTTCTTGCAATAAGGTTTAATAGTATCAATTGCTCGAAGATATGGGCTGGTTACTACCAATTCAATATCTATATCCGATAAAAATTCAGCCAAATCTAACGCTTGCTGTTTTCCTTCATTAGTTAAAGCTGCTGTTGATTCCTGACCAGCAGCTTTACAATGTCTTATAAGGTATATATTCTTCATTGAATTGTCCCTCTTTATATTTTTTTATGGTTTAGGCAATTGCACATAACGTTTGTGTATCTACGAACCCTCACCGACTTAAGCCCGAAGGGCGGCCGCGATGCGGTTAGTCGATGCAGGGTTGTCTGCTGAAATTCGCTTCCTCGAAATCCTTCTTGCAGACCAAGGGGCGTAAGCCCCGTAGCGTAGATACGATGTTATGTGCTGTTGCCTCTTCTTCGAGTTTACATTCCATATTATTACTTTAAATATTAATATTTGTCAAAGCACTTAATAATCTTATATCCTGGATATTCATTCTTGCTGTAAACATTCTTATAGTAACAATCCCAATAACTGACCACTCTTTGCCTGATGGTAAAGTAATATTCTGGATTATTATTAATAAAGTGTTTGTATCTCTCTAAGTCAATGTGTTCTAAATTCTTATCGATAATTGAAATTATTTCGCAAACATATTCTCCCACCAAATGAAGTACATATGGGACTATCCATGGCTCATCAGATGTAATTATCTTCCTTAGTCTTTCTTCTCTTATGTATCCATTATGATGTCTTGTATAATAGCTATTTAGAATCAATCTTTGCATTTCTGATAAATCTTTCTCAATTTCTTCATCTATCTCAGTCACATATATTCGATATGGTATCTTGATTAATTCAGAATTAATACAGACTTCAAATGGTCTGGTCTTCTGTAATCGGGTTTCTAAAGTAACTATCTTGTTTAATTCATTTAGATCGTTAATTAGAGAATTTGGAAATGCTTCAATGCTAATTTCTTCAGTGTTCATCAACATTGAATTCCTTTCATAATTAGGTTTCTAGGCAATTGCACATAACGTTCCCGCATTCACGAACCCTCACCGACTTAAAGCCGTAGGCCGGGCGCGATGCGCTTAGTCGGTGCAGGGTTGTCGCCTGATTCCACTTCTTCGAAATCCCTCTCGCGACCAAGGGACGGCTTGCCGGCCCGCTGCGTGAATGCATTGTTATGTGATGTCAGCGTCATCCTCGAATTACTTTCGAAAATCCATCATTTCTTTTATTAATTCATTGGCTTCTTCTTTATCATCCGCAGGCCCAAACACGTATCCGTCAATATCATACCTGCTATTAACTTCTTTCAACATCAACCAGACTTTATCAAGATTTTTGGAGACAGTTATTGTACCAATACTCCTTAGCAATGCTTCATCCGTGTACTCCGTCATTAAAAAGAAATATTTGTGTCCATCGCCTTTAAGTATAAAGTCATAGGACAGATCATTATCAACTGTCAACTTACCAACTATTGAATCTTTACTAAATGGCTTTCTATACAATTTACCTTTGATACTAATTATGGTTTCCTTCTCAAATTCGTTCTCAAACGAATAAATGACTGAGTTATATTGTTTATCAATTTCAACCGCTCTAATGTAATATAAATATGAAATAATAATAACGATAATAATAGTAATACTTCCAATTGTTATTTTACTATTGTTTTTCAAATACTCTCCTCCTGGTTTACCTTACATTACGCTTATTTCACATAACGTTGTTGTATTCACGAACCCTCACTGGCTTAAGGCGCGTTAGCGCCGGGTCCGACGGACTTAGCCAGTGCAGGGTTGTCGCCTGAATCCGCTTCCTCGAAATGCCTCTTGGCGACCAAGGGCCGACAGGCC
>NZ_JBFUIX010000344.1:0-2284 GCF_056401635.1 Paenibacillus sp. P4_E11
CATACGAGCTGGAGACCAAACCTAAGAATGCCATCCGGTTTCGTATCCGCGACATCACGTACAACGGGTTCAAGTTGCCTGCCACTACGATCCAGACGCTGGAGAGGGGCAATGATCTGAGCTTCTATCCGAGTAAGCTGGCATCTTTCCTCCTAGCTACTGAATTGAAAGTGAAGGACCATCTCTTATCCGTAACTTTGAAAATGAGCTTCTAACCATTACGACTTGGGAGTTGCGGTTGGAGTTGCAGTAGGACTTGCAGCAGAAGCTGGGACCCCTGCCTTCCACTTCTGCTCCGTCTGATCCGCGAACAACTTCCAATTCAACTCGCCTTTCCATACCTGCTTTAACCCGTCTCCCAGCTGTAGCAGTTGACGGTTCAGCAACGGAGCTATTGGCAACCCTTCCTCCTTTTCGATAAAGGCAGCATTACTCTGAACCGCCATGTCATTACGAATTCCCCCTATGGCATAACTGCTGACCGCAGTTGGGAGCCGAAAGCCTTCATTCCAGAACTTCACGTTGGAGCTGACATTCGTCATTTCCTTAATCCATTCGAACGATTGCTTGGGATTGTCTGACCTAGAAGAGATGACGAAACTGCGACCGGTCAACCATGCGCTCTTCCATACCGTCTCCCCTTTCGGAATAGGCAGTGGAGACATGATCAAGCCATCCTTGGCATGTAACTTATAGTCCGATAGTGTCGTCAGTATACCCGCAATACGCCCCTGCTGAAGCTGTTCCCACGGTTTCCATGTCAACATGGTGCTGGAGGGAAACCATTTGCTCGGTGCGGCCAACATCGATTCCAGCGTCTTGGACACTGATGGCTCTGTTAGCTTTGCCGGGACAGCCTTGTCCTGTGACTTCGCGCCTCCGAGTGATTTGGTTAATGCCAGGAACGCCAATGGGTCATCCAAGTCCACATATATGCCGTACTTGTTCTCGTCTAGCTTCGATCCAGCAGTATGTAAGGCGAGCAGATCTTCGGCTTGAGCAGGAGCCTTGTCCATCCCGTGCTCTGTCAACCGTTTGGAATTGTACACCATCACATAGAGATCTACATCTTTAGGGACTCCCCACATATAGCCATTCCATTTCACTTGATTAACCGCCTGCTCCATCTGCTGTGACACTAACTCACTAGTCAGGAGAGAATCAACCGGATTCAAGTACCCAAGTGCTGCGAATTCAGTTACCCAGTTGTTCTCCAGCAGCATAATGTCAGGCGCTTCGCCCAGCTGTGCAGACTTCTTCCATTTCAAATAAGCCGTGCCGGGAGGGATATTGTCCAGTTTAATCGAAATGTCCGAATGAATGGTCTGATACTGTTGCCTTAGCTGGTTAAGTACCGCATATTCTTTGGGCTCCATCGATACTTGGACGGTCAGTTCCGTGATGCCTGGCTTCAGTTCAGGAGCTGGTTCGTCGGGATGACGGCCCTGATTCGGATCAGATTCCGAGGTGCGGCTATTGAAAACGTTTCCAACCCAGAATAGCAAAAGAACCGAAACACATAACATAGAAGCAAGCACTAGCCATCGTCTACTGCGCAATCGTATTCGCACTCCTTTGGCTCTGTCTAGTCCGAAAGTCTTATTCGCTATGTACTATGATATATGAAAAAGGCGCTTTCGTGAACCCTTAATGTGATAAGATATTATGGACTGAACGATTCGGCACTTATCAGGAGGTAACTATGCGTAAATATGGAATAGACATGCACTTACCAGACGGTAAAAGGCCAGGTTATTATGCCCAAGTCGTGAAAGCGCTGGCTGATATTCCTTTATTCGATCGAGATAAGGAAACACTGATCGTATCCGATGAGACCGGCCTAGATGCGGTCATCAAGTTGATGAAACACTACGGGTTCCAATACGACGAGCTGGTACTCCTGCTACTGCCCGAGCAAACTACACTTCGTCCCTCGTATACGGACTACGGCTTTGAGAGTCGAGGCGGCAACCGGTATTTGCTCGAGCAATTGATCGCTTTATTCCGCTTCGTACCCACAAGTGAGGCAACAGCATCCATGTCGGCGGCGCTCCTGCAGATGGAGGAGCACCTGATTGCAAGCTATGGAACAGGTGATGAGTCTGTATATGTCGTGGACGAAACGTTCATTGAATTGATGCACGCCATTGCCAAGGCATACGGCTGTCGGATCGAACGGATTGCCACCAACTTCTAAAGCCACTTTCGCAAATATTGTAGCGCTTCCTCACGCATCTCCGCAGTTTCCTTGTGGGCTACAGGATACCGACTCATGGTCCAGGCT
>NZ_JBFUIX010000345.1:0-2280 GCF_056401635.1 Paenibacillus sp. P4_E11
GCGTTGAACCAGCCGAAAGTGCTTAATATTCTGAGCAAGATGGACAGTGCGGCACGTGCACGCGTTCTAGCTGAAATGACAAAGACGAACAAACCCGTCGCTGCTACATTATCAACTCTGCTTCCCAAAGAGAATTAGCCTAATCTGAATCAACTTTCTAACCAGCCTTTAAGCATGGAAAGGAGGTGAAATATACAATGGAAACCGTACGTATGCAAGCAAGCAATACAGTCGCAACGAATAGTGGAAATTCAGCAACGACAAGCTCAAGCAATTCTACAGCAACTGACAACGCCAACTTTACCAAGACGCTCGTTCAAGTGCTGCAAAGCGGAACAGCAGCAGAATCCAACAGCACATCAGCCGCATTAACAGGCACGTTAATGCCAGGGTTACTCATAGGTACTGCTGAAACGAGTCAGGAACAATTGCCAAACACTGCAGAAGCGTTGCTGCAATTGCTTGCGCAATTGCTGAATGGTGCTCAGAATCAGGAGAACTCGAGTGACTCTGATCCTGATGCTGCAGGTAATGTCGATACGTCCGCACTGGCTCAATTGCAATTGCTGCTGTTGCAATGGACGTCCGCGCAACCTGATGCAAGTGCAAATCCTGAAGCGGCTACTATGACATCTGGTTCTACCGTTGAAGCTAGCCAGCCAAGAAATGCATCCGTCCAGCAATTGCTGCAGGCGCTTGAAGTAATTGGGGAACAACAAACGAAGCAATCGGGTTCAACTCAGCCAAGTTTCCAAGAGTTGCTCACTGTGCTGAAGCCCCTTCTCACTGAAGTGTCCGCTACCGTCTCGAATCAAGTGGCGACAGTAGCCGCGCAAGCCTCATCGAACACAGCTGTTGTTGCCGTGCAGAGTCAACCACAAGTTGTTAGAGGAGATTCGCATCTGCCATTAACGCGCAAGAGTGGTAAGGAGCAGTCAACTGGATCCGTATCAGGAGCACAACCGCTTGTTCAGATCGTCAGCGATCCTCGAAGCACATCAGGTCTTAGCTGRCTGGCCGCGAAGGCTGTCCTGCAAGCTCCGGTCACACCGGTTGCAGTAAGCTCTTCGACAGCTGCACTTGGCACAGAGGTTGATGTACCTGTAGAAGTTACTGMTGGTCAGGCAGAATCCAAGGATTCAACGCAAGGTCAAGCCGTATTCCGGATGCCGACCTCATCTGAAACAATCGTCAAAGGAGACACTCCTGTAGTGTCTGCTAACCGATTCGCACAGGAAATGTCGCAATTGATGAAATCAATGAATTTGCAATCGACAAACGGGCATTCCGAAATCAAGATCACTTTGATGCCGGATCACTTGGGACAAGTGGATGTGAAGATGTCGATGCAGAATGGCCATCTGGTTGCACAGTTCGTCGCAGACTCGCTTCATGGGAAAGATTTGTTGGAGAGTCAACTGCCACAGTTGAGAGCGGTGTTGCAAAGCCAAGGCTTGCAGGTTGATCGACTCGAAGTGACACAAGGGCAAGAAGCTGCATTCGCTATGTTCCAAGAACAGCAAAAGCAGCAATCATCCCAACAATTCAAACGGAAGCAGCAAGGCGAATCGAACGATGGAGATGAGACTCCGATCGATTTTGACGCCGAATTAGCTACACTGGCTGCTCGTAGAGCCGCATTAGCTGGAAGCTCGTTCGATGTCACGGCTTAATGACTAAGCTCCATCTTGAGAAGGAGGAGTGCAATRGCATCTCCTGTAGGCGTTTCTAACGGATCTTATTACTATAACAATACGAATCGAAAAACCGGCTCCAACAATCTCGGTCGTGACGAGTTTCTGAAGATTCTTATCACGCAAATTTCCCACCAAGATCCGACTCAGCCTTTGCAGGATAAGGAGTTTATMGCGCAGATGGCTCAGTTCACATCAGTGGAGCAGTTGTCCAATATGGCGACGGAAATGAAAATGTTGCGGCAGTCGATCGGTTGGTCTTCCTCCTTGATCGGGAAGTCGATTAATTGGACACTAACAGACCCAGAGACGAAGCAGCCTGTCGTGAAAACCGGCAAGGTTACGGCCATCAATATCAAGGAAGGCAACCAATATGTGAACGTTGCCGGGCAAGACATTCCGTTGGAGCAAATATCAAAAATATGGGATGAGTAGGTGGTAGTTGTGGCCGATCGCTTATCAGTCGGACAGATGTTTCCGAACATGACGCCGCCGGTCGCAAACCGTAAGCCCATCGAGTACTCCGGGTCAACTCCTGTTACAGGATCACGATCGTTTCAACATGTATTGCAGGAAAGCGTGGTCC
>NZ_JBFUIX010000346.1:0-2280 GCF_056401635.1 Paenibacillus sp. P4_E11
CTTATCGGCCATAATGTAATTCGGCACCAGCGTCACTTGGAATGGCATGAGCATCGTCAAGACATAGACGAGAAACAAGTGATCCCGGCCGCGAAATTGCAGCTTGGAGAACGCGTATGCAGCCAGTGCTGCTACAAGGGTCTGCCCTGCGATGATTGGCACCACCATAAATACCGAATTCCAGAACATCATCAGATATCTAGGACTGCCCACCAACACCTTGCCATACTGCTCCAAGGTCACTTGATCCGGCAGCAATTTTAAATTCACGTAAGGATTTGTTCTCCCTGCAGCCGCCTTGTTCATCTGTCCTATGGGTCCGTAATTGATACCAATTTCCTTTTCTGTCATGAGCGAATTTGTGAAAGTGATAACAATCGGGAATAATAATAGGACTGCTATAATGACCATGACGACCGTTAACGCACTTTTTTGTAATATTTTAGTAACTAGCATGACCTGCCTTCCCCCTATTCCATGAACTTCCGATGCCGGCGTTCAAGCGCAAACAATCCCATAACGATCAGAAGAATACAGCCGACCATCAAGGTCGACGCGGCAGTCAGCTTCTGAATATCCAACGACGTGAACATGTTGTTCATATAGTGCTGCATCATGTATATACTGTCATGCGGATAATCGCCTGCGATCAAATACGTTTCCCGAAATACTTTAAACGAATTAATGATCGACATAATGACTACAAAAAATATCGTGGATGTTAGATAAACAAGTGTAATACTGCCAAACTGCCGTAAACGCCCTGCCCCTTCAATTTGGGCGGTTTCGTAATAATCCTTCGGGATTTGCTGCAGTCCCGCCAAGAATAAAATTACGTTATAGCCGATGTTCTTCCATAAATAAACGACAATGATTACATTTCGGGCCGCATCGGTCTTCATCCAATCCACACGTTCGAAGCCGAAGCCGCTTAGCCAGGCGTTCAGAGAGCCGTTCCAATCGAACAGCATCTGCCAGATCAGAATAATCGAGGCGACTGGAACGACAAGTGGCAGCACATATGCAGTTCGCAGCCAATTGCGAAGATATATATTTTTATTCAACAGCATCGCCAAACCTAACGACAGCGCAAGGATAAGCGGAACACTAACCGCGCTAAAATAAAACGTATTGGATGACGCCTTTCGGAAGGAATTGCTCGCAAGCAGCTCGCGATAATTATCCAATCCAACAAATTGGCCGTCGACCGTACTGTCCATGAAGGAGTAGAACAATCCCATGGCAAATGGAATAAGGTAGAACAACGCAAATCCGACAACGCTTGGTGCTAGAAATATCCACGCAGCCGATGAATCCTTGCGAATCCATTTTTTTATTTTTTTCTTCATAATGAAGCCATACCAAAAACCCCACATCTTCATTTCAGCACCTCCCGCCATTCATTCAGAATAGGGTAGACTGTTAAATAAAGAAGTGGGGTAAAAATAAAATTTTCCTAAAATCATCGGCACAATAGTTAACTGAGTCCTTCGGATACGATTATTTGCGGGAAACGGACTTCAAAGAGCGTACGAATCACACTGCTTTGGGCTGAAATTGTGCCTTGATGCTGCGTTACAATATTCTTCGCAATGGACAAGCCAAGGCCGGTGCTCCCCTCACGATGAGTTCGCGCTTTATCGCCGGAAAAAAACATATCGAAGATATGCGGCAGTTCTTCCGGGGGAATACAATCTCCATAATTGACCACTTGAATCACCACATTTTCTGCATCAAGATTGCAATTAATGTCTATAAGCTGACCATCTTTTCCATAGCGAATGGCATTCGTCAGAAGATTTTCAAATACGCGTGCCAACAGCTCTCCGTCACCCCAAATAGTCATATGCGGAGTCACATTCAATCGGGTTTCCAGGTTGTTTTTCTCAAGAACAGGGTACAGCTCCTCATTTAATTGGATGAGAAGCTCACTCAGATCGATCGGCTTTTTTTCAATGGTAAGCTTGCCATAGTTCATTCGAGTGATTTCGAATAGCTCGTCAATGAGCTTTTCTAAACGTTGAGACTTGGTATAAGCAATGCTCGTATAATGCTTGATTTGTTCTGCCGTGAGTTGATCGTCCTGAATAATGAAATCCAAATAACCTAAAACCGAAGTCAACGGCGTACGCAAATCATGAGCCAAATTCAAGACCAATTGTTCCTTACTGTATTCTGCAAAATCTCCTCTCTCCAWAGCTTGCTGCAATTTTTCACTTGCCAGATTGATGTCTCTCGCAATATCCCCGAATTCATCATTGGATGGAATATGTATACGAT
>NZ_JBFUIX010000347.1:0-2274 GCF_056401635.1 Paenibacillus sp. P4_E11
GCCCATGCTATAGTATGGGCCGACTTTCTTTTCACATCCCCGCGCCTTCGAGTTGAAAGGTCGGTGTATATCGACTCACGGGATTCCGCGAGCAATGCGGGTAGCATTTCAAACTTGACGGATTTACCAATATAGGCTCTGTTTTATCAGAAGATGAATATTCGTCCTCTTCTTGACGAATTTTTAGTTTCTTTTCCGATACTCACCCGGCGGATACCCCGTAAACTTCTTGAAGTTCCGGATAAAAGAATTCACACTGAGGTATCCTACTCGCTGCGCCACCTCGTGAACCTTCAAATCGGATGTCTCCAGCAGCTCGGCTGCTTTTTTCATTCGATAGGTTTGCACATAATCGCTAAAATTCATTCCCATCTTTTCTTTGAAATAAGTGGATAAATAGGAAGCCGTTATTTTCAGATGATCAGAGATGATATCTAATGAGATATCGTCGCCATAATGATTATCAATGTAGGTCAGAACGAAGTCACATATCGGATCTGTTTGATCCTTTTTATGCTCGTATAGGATACAGGCCGCTGCCACAAGCTGCTCCAGATATCGATCAAACGCCTCTAAGGTATAACAATCATGGGGCTTCTCATCCTGTATGGTTTCTAACAGACGATCCCGTTCAGCAGGCGAGAAGCTTTTCAACAATTGCTGGGAAAAGCTTYGGGCAAATCGAACGAAATGCTCAACGGACGCTTCCTTTTTTTCCAGTAAAGCAAGCATCTTTCTGCCTATTCGCAATAACTCCTTCTCGTTTCCGGCCTCTACATGTGCTTGGAGCTCGTTTCTTTCCCAATCCTCAGGTATATCTCCTGTTATTTTAGTGGAAAAAGGGATAATCTGGGTATCCTCTCCTAATTTCCTCGACTCCAGTAATCGTAAAATGTGGTTATAGGTTTCTGTAAAAACGGTCGGGTCTGTTTGACGCGGACTGACTGCGATCGTGATCAAGCAGTATAAATGATCCATATCGAATATTTTCCTCAACCGTTGTAGATGCTCTTCGATCTGATTCGCCTCGTCACCCTTCGAGAAAATAAGAGTAAGGATTAAATTCTGCTCGATTTGGAAGGTTAAGGAATCGTTGAACGATTGTGCAATATGGGTATGGATCAGCTCTCTCATAAAGAAGGAAGCTTTCGGTATCCGAATGTCGATTTGCTTTAGGTTATGGCTTCTAAAGGTCAAATGAAAACCGATAAGAACAAACGGTGTGTCAAAAGCCATATGCATCTTCAAATCTTGCGTGTTGGTGTGAATTTGTTTGAGATGATTGATGTACGCGTAATTTTTCAGAAGCGAGTTCTTCCGAGTCAAGTCCTGTCGGATATCGTGATGAGCTTGCGAAATATCCTTAATCTTTTCGCTAATGAAATCGAATTCTCTGATGCTGCTGTTTGTAGGCATGGATACATAATGGTGTTGAATGGAATCCAATATTTTGCGGATTGGATTGTTCAAGCGTTTCGTGAAAAAAATGGAGGCTCCGAGACTAATTGCTATAGACAATAGGAGAAATCCAACTAACAGCCAGTTCAAACGCACGATTTTTGCTTTGATTTGTGAAGAGGGAATAACACTGGTATACGTATATCCGGTTTCCTTGCCCACCTGATAGTACAAGTAATTTTTGCCTTGCTGGATATATCCGGTCTTCTGACCGGAGGCCAGTAAAGAAGAGGGAATTGCTGAATAATCCGAATCAGAGGCATAAATAGTCGTGCCCGTTTCATCGGAAATAAACAGCTTGCCGTCTTTGGCCGGCTGATAAAAAGAAGCGAACATACTCCTGCTATTCAACAGAAGGATCAAGGAAAATTGGGGATTGAATTGATTTTTGACCAACACTGGGATGAATTGACCTCTATGGATATGCTGTCCGAAAGAGTTCATGAAAAATGCAGATTCGGGAAACAGCTTGAAGCTATATGGCTTTGCTAGCTCCTGAAGCCAAAAATCCTTGGTATACACCTCGTTCCCATAATAATTGACGAACATTTCCTCGAAAGTCCTTGTCCCTTCCTTTTCAATCACGATCGAATGATCACCCAGTAAATAAATAATGTTATCGATCATTAAATAGGAGTCCGCTAACATGGATTGAAGCTCGTTTCGAATGCGGTATAGCAGCATAGAGTTGATCGGCCCCTCGCTCGAACCGTTCAATAGCTTCGCATTTTCATTGACGTGCAGGCTCATTCAGAATTTTTTGATCGATAATATATGATTTTCATAATCATTGACCGTGGTGTTCAAATTAGCCTG
>NZ_JBFUIX010000348.1:0-2270 GCF_056401635.1 Paenibacillus sp. P4_E11
CCTTAGGAGATCTTTTTTACGAATGAAGATTCGGAATTTGAATCGGCCGATGAACTCCTGATCTTTCATTGTGTTGCGTCCTACCTCAAGAAGCAGAGACCTCTCTACGAGAAAGGTCTCTTTTCCTTTTGCAAATTGAAAGCGGACGGAGTGAACTTGACTAGCGAGAACATCTCGTCCAGCTCCTGCCGGCTGATTGTTATCTCTGTCTTGAACTTGCCGTAAATGTGTTCATTCTGCATCTCTCCTTATGCTGCTGGCGGGAAAATTATGTATATCATGATGTAACACAGTTACTTATTTTATGTAAGTATATATTTTATTTTTTTGCATTAACATCCCTTTTTCAAGTGATGGTTCCCCTCATTGTTCAACCATGAAAGTGTTACGCTCGGTGCACGGTATGTTAATATCGTCTCGGTTGACGTGTGTTACGCGCATGCTTATATGAGATTCGATGGTTACCTGTGACAGCGTATGCTTGGATGAAATCACCTGCAAACGTTCATAATAACCACGTTGTGCCAAATACATGTTCAGGTGATGGTAACCATGGTATGGAACAAGGTAACAAACGTGCTTGACCGCGGCAGCGAGGATTCCCCTGAAAAGGATGAAATCCCATTAACAATGGACGCCCTCAGACAGATGACGGCCAATATGTCCGATGCGGAAGTCATTGAACGTCCGGCTCTTGACGAGCGGACAATTACTCTCCTTTATATAAAAACATTAATCGATCTCGAGCGGCTGAATGAATCCGTCATCGGGCCGCTTAGTATCCTTTCCGATAATACGGTTTACGAATGCATCACCGCGTCCAGCATTTCGGAAGTTACTGGTCTGCAGAAAGCGAAACTGCTTCTTATGCAGGGCTCCGTTCTGGTGCACGACGACAGAATTGACCGGTGGTGGGCGGTGTCTCTGCCGAGTTCCTTGGGTCGCAGCATCGAGTCTTCCGATACGGAAACCATTATCTTAGGGCCTAAAGACAGCTTCAGTGAAAAAATCGATGAAAACATCACGCTCATTCGCAGGCGGCTACCGACGCCCGATCTGAAAACCGAACAATTCTCAGTTGGTTCCCTCAGCAAAACCACGATCGTGATCATGTACATGGAAGGCATCACCAATCCGAAGCATGTCGCCATAGCCAGAGAGAAAATCGAGGCTATTGATTATGATATGATTCTGGAAGCGTCCCATCTCAGTTTTTTTATGGAAGACCATGTCCACAGCGTTTTTCCGCAGTTTATGCAGACCGACCGACCGGATGCTTCAGCATACTACCTCGGTACGGGCAAGCTTGTCATAATGGTGGGAGGCACGCCCTTTGTTCTGATCGCTCCCATGACGTTCTTCCATTTGTTCCATTCCCCCGAGGATTATATTAACCGCTGGCTCGTGGCCAGCTTCCTTCGGTTAGTCCGCTATCTAAGCTTCATGCTTTCCATCACGTTAATTCCGCTATATGTGGCATTAACGACCCACCATTATCAAATGGTTCCGCTGCAGATCCTGTTCGTGCTTCTTGATTCCAGGAGCAAGCTTCCATTTACGCCTTTCTGGGAAGCCTGCAGCATGCTGATTACGCTGGAAATCATGAAAGAAGCCAGCCTACGGATGCCCGCCAAGTCGGGCCAAACGCTGGGGGTCATCGGGGGGATCGTGATCGGCCAAGCAGCAGTCGAAGCAGGCTTTGCCAGCAAGGTGCTGATCGTGCTTGTCGGAATCTCGGCCATCGCTTCATTCCTGGTGCCTAACTATATGATCACGAAAGCCAATACGATGGTTCAATTCGCTTTGCTCATTCTAGCCTCTTACCTCGGACTTCTGGGTGTCGTGCTGGGTATTATTCTGCTGCTCATCCACCTGAATGGGCTATCTTCCCTCAAACAGCCTTATTTTGCGCCGGTCGCCCCTTTTTTCTGGAGAGATTGGAAGGATCTATTCATCCGGGCTCCTCTGCCATCTTTAAGAAGCCGACCATTATTTTTGAACCCCCTGAAAAAGTGGAGATACAGCCGAAGGAGTTGATCGCGTGTCAGAAATATCGTTGTTCCAGAGAGAATCCACGTTTAGCGGCAAGTATATCTTTCTGATCGTGAATCGCCTTCAAATGCTGTACTTTGTGCTGCTTATGCCCCAGTATCTGGTTCATCCCTATATGGTCTGGGCCATCATCGCCGTTGGCATTATATCCAACATTAATCTGATGCTGCTTGCCAAATGGTTCGCTTCGCCCTATGCCAGCAAAGGCTATACCGGCT
>NZ_JBFUIX010000349.1:0-2263 GCF_056401635.1 Paenibacillus sp. P4_E11
GCATATTGGGGAGTGAGTGGGCCGGCTTCAAGTATTTCGCAAAAGCATTTGACGATCCGCATTTTTATGTCGTCATTCGAAATACATTGCTCATCAGCCTATACAAACTCATTTTTGGATTTCCGGCGCCAATCCTGTTCGCTTTATTGTTGAATGAAGTCACTCGAGTTCGATTCAAGAAAGTTGTGCAAACGGTTTCCTACTTACCACATTTTATTTCCTGGATCGTGCTCGGTGGCATAGTAATCAGTTTTTTCTCGATGGATGGTCCGGTGAATTGGATCATCAAGCTGGTTGGGGGCGAACCCGTATTGATGTTGGCTGACGATCGGTATTTTCGAAGTGTATTAGTCATCACGGACATTTTCCAATCGTTTGGCTGGGGTTCCATCATTTATTTTGCAGCCATCTCGGGAATCGACCACCAATTGTACGAAGCATCTGTCCTCGATGGCGCCAATCGGTTACAACGCGCTGTACATATTACGTTACCGTTGCTGGTGCCTGTCATTGTGATTATGTTGCTTTTACGGATGTCTCATATTCTGGATGCCGGGTTTGATCAAATTTTCAACCTGTATAACCCAACTGTATACGCTGTTTCTGACATTATTGACACGTATGCCTATCGAAAAGGTTTAACACAGATGGAGTACAGCTACTCGACGGCAATCGGACTTTTTAAGTCAGTTGTTGCCTTAGTGCTGGTCATCACCACGAATTACATTGTCAAGTGGATCGGCGGCAAAGACCATACCTTATGGTAATCGCCGTTACTGGAGGAATCAATGAGTACGATACGAATGACAACCAGCGAGAAAACATTTGATGTTTTCCTCTATTTACTACTTACTCTCATAGCTGTCATTACCTTGTATCCTTTCTGGAATCAGGTTGCACTTTCGATCAGTGACGATGCTTCCGCATATTCGACCGGGATGCTGCTATTCCCATCCAAGGTATCATTGGATAGTTATGTTCTAGTCTTGCAATACAAGCAGCTCTGGGTAGGTTACGGAAATACGATCCTTCGAACGACACTTGGGGTTACGTTTAGCCTAGTATTCACATCTCTCACAGCTTACCCTTTATCCAAGGGAGGGCTCCCTTGCAACAAGATATTCACAATGTTAATCCTATTTACGATGCTGTTTAACGGTGGGCTTATCCCTAATTACTTTCTGATTAGAAACTTAGGGATGTACGATACGATCTGGGCGCTTGTTGTTCCTGGGATGATCGGTGCGTTCAATGTATTTATCATGAGGAACTTTTTTCGTTCCATCCCAGAGAGTCTGGAAGAATCAGCCAAAATGGATGGTGCCGGGTATCTTCTGATTTTTTGGAAGATCGTTCTGCCACTATCGAAACCAGTGCTTGCCACTGTCGCGTTGTGGGTTGCTGTCTATCATTGGAATGCATGGTTTGACAGCATGATCTACATTTCAGATGCGAGCAAGCAGGTTTTGCAAGTCATTCTTCGCAAAATCATTGTAGAGAATAATGTGGAAGATTTGAATGCCGCACTCTATCAGATCGGCGAGAAATCTAAGTTTTCAGGCAGGCAGTTACAGGCGACCATGATCATGTGTTCGATTATTCCGATGCTGGTCGTATATCCCTTCGTACAGAAGCATTTTGTGAAAGGGATCCTGTTAGGTGCTATAAAAGGCTAAACCCATGTTTGTTGAAACTGTTAAGAGAGGGTGTCCACAATGAAAGTTAAAAAAAGTATGGCTTCGCAAATGCTGGTTTCCGCCGCGGTGATTGCAGTGATCTCGGGATGTTCTGGTCAAGAAGCAGGCCCCACGCCTGCCGCAAAGCCGCAAGAAAATAAAATGAAATTGCAGTTCTATTCGATAACACCTGAAAAAGTAGTTCCAGAAAGTTATGCGATTAAGTTGATTAAGGAACGGTTTAATATCGATTTCAACATTGAAACGAGGAAGTCGGATACCTATGTGCAAAATGTCCAGTTGAGCATAGCATCAGGCGAAGTGCCGGATTCCTTTGAGGGCTTGGATTTTATCAACTATGATAAATTGGTCGATCAAGGCGTTCTGGCAGAAATTCCGCCAGCCTTGCTGGAGAAGCATGCTCCGAAATATATGCAATGGTTGAAGAAAGAGCTTGGCAACGATCCATTCCGTTATTCCATGAGAAATGGAAAAAATTACTCCATGCCCATTCTGTGGACAGTCGGCTCGAAGAGAATGGTATTCGGGATGCGACAAGATTGGCTCAACAATGTGGGGATAACGAA
>NZ_JBFUIX010000350.1:0-2253 GCF_056401635.1 Paenibacillus sp. P4_E11
GTGGCAAAGTGTGGATTATACGCCAACACTTTGAAGTGGAGAGCTTCGCAATACCAGACTATAGCTTGGTCCAGATCCCGGACATACATGGTGGGGATGATGGAAGTAATGAATGGATTAGCTGTAACGGGGCCGATAGAGTTACTCATGGATGTACTCATTGAGACACACCTCCCCCGAAAGCGATGATATATCCATCTACATCCTGGACGGCGAATTCATTCCAATGCTGACCCCGGTTCAACCCATATGCAATCGTGGCACCCGCTCTGTTGAATTCCTCGAACAGCAGATCGGCGTAATTGGTGTAAGCAAATGCATCCCACTGTGGCCCGCCTTCCACTGACGTAATCGGACGGACGAGCGCCGGATCTGCAGCAGGATGGAGGATGAGGGTCAGATTACCTCTGGATACGTGAATATGCTTGATGTGCGGGCCGCCGATTTCTTCGTAGTTGAATCCAAGCGACTGGTAGAAACGGGATGAGCGTGAGGCATCGGCAACAAGAAAAACATGGGATGATCCTTCAATGGTTGCCTGTGTAGGGTTGGCGTTCATGGACTTCCTCCTCTAATATAGACGTTCAATTGTATAATGCCGCCATCTGCGCAAACTAAGGTTATTATTTCCATTATACTCGATATTTCCGTCGAATTTATAGGCTGCGTATGATACTCTTTGGGTAAGATTGCCATACAAGGAGTTGGATGCATGCAGCTTGATTCAGGGAAACGAAGTGTGTTACAAGTGGTCAGAAGAAAAGGGTTCAGGCAGTTTCTGAGTCTGTGCAACAAGTTTAAAGCATTATACATCACCGTTATTTTGCTGCAGATCGGCGTGACCGGAGCCTCACTCTTGTTCGCGGAAACGAATCGCAGGCTATTCGACCTTGCCCCGCACATCCCGAAGGACGAGCTGATCAAGCTGCTGCTGGCCTTTACCGGGTTTATAGGTCTTGGTCTTGTGTTCACCCTGACAGCACGTGTGTTCAACCAAATCGTGAATACGAACATAGTTTTCGCCATGAGGGAGATGGTGCTTACTCAACTCACACGTCTCTCGCTCAGTTATCATGAGAATAAGAATAGCTCCCATTCCAAAAACATCTTGTTTAACGAGCTCGAAGTGTTCAAGCATTTCGTCGTATTCGATATTCTCCGCTTAATCTCCTTGCCCATCTCGTTCCTGTCTGTAGGCATTTATCTCATGGTCGTACATCCTGTTCTCGGCATAATCGCGCTTGCAGTAGGTCCTCTACAGTTAATCAGCAATCTGATCATTAAGGAGAGATATAAGGATCTGGTAGCGAAGCAGCAGGAGATGGGGCGAGAGTGGATTTTTCATATGGGGGAAACGCTTGCGGGTATGAGAGAGATCAAGATGAATCAATTGGAACAGAGTTCGCTCCAAAGAGTGAAGGGCGTCTTCAAAGCCAGCATTCATTTGTGGATCTCGATCGAGAAAATGTGGGCCGTCCGTGAAGCAGTTCGAGCCATACCTGAGAAACTGGGTTTCATTATTGGTGTAGCGGTAGGTGCTGTCATGATGGTGAATGGTGAAATTGGAGTGGGGGGTCTCGTTGCGTTCATCACGCTGTTGGACAAGGCTGCTGCCCCGTTCACAAGTATCGTGGAGATCATCAACTCTTTGCAGAAAGTATCGGCAGGCGCAGAGAAACTGTTGGATGTCATGGAGATGGAGCCGGAGGACAATGGGCAGGGTGTTGTTCTTCGATCAGCCGCACCATCTATTACATTCGATCAGGTTGACTTTCAATATGAGGAAGGCAGGCAGGTGTTGAATAACATCAGCTTCTCAATTCCTGCTGGCTCATCTGTGGCTTTCGTTGGTCCGAGTGGAGGGGGGAAGAGTACGATTGTGAAGCTGCTGTACCGATTCTATAACCCGCAATCCGGGACGATCCGTGTGAACGGGCTCCCTATTGATGATTATCATGTGGCCTCCTTGCGTGGGAACTTGGCTTCCGTATCGCAGGATGTGCACTTATTCGACGGGACGATCCGAGACAATATAGCGATAGGAGCGGGAGACGCGGCAGCGAGTGAGGAGGATATTCAGAGGGCGGCAATGCTGTCGCAATCCCAGACATTCATTACCAATCTGCCGGAACAAATGGAGACTAAGGTGGGCGAACGAGGGATCAAGCTGTCGCAAGGGCAAAAACAACGTATTGCGATAGCAAGAGCTATTATGCGGAACGCATCGGTAGTGATCCTGGACGAGCCTACTTC
>NZ_JBFUIX010000351.1:0-2229 GCF_056401635.1 Paenibacillus sp. P4_E11
ATATAAGGTTTGATTACGCTACACTGTTATTAATCCAATAATTCCCTTTATTGTCACACGATTTGTTCGTGAATCATCCACATTCGAAGAGGTGAATCTACGTGAGCAATACAATGAAGGTGCTTGTTGTGGATGATCACCCTTTGTTTGCACAAGCTACCAAACAACTGCTGGAGCAGATTGAGAACATCGAAGTAGTCGGTGTCGTAGGAAGTGCACTTCTTTGCATTGATGCCATTCGAACTCACAGTCCTGACATTATATTCCTCGACTATCAATTGCCCGATCAATTCGGAACAGAAATCGCTGCAGAGATCAAGCGAGACTTCCCACACGTACATATCGTCATCTTCACCGGAAAAGATATCAATGATCTCATGAACAATTTTCTGGAACTGCAAGTCAGCGGCATCTTGTCCAAGGAATCCAGTGAGCGAACAATTATTCAGCTCGTACACTGTATCATGAACAACCATACGATGATCCCCTTGTCCCTATTCCATCAATTAAGGAAAGTTTCGAAGAAACCATCAGTAGAGGTGGTGCTGACACCTGACGAAGTGCAGATTATGTCTATGCTAGTGAAGGGTGAGACGCATGAACAGATCGCCGCGCAGATCCACATCAGCAAACGATCTGTCGACAATTATTTGAAGAAAATATATCAGAAGCTCGGCGTCCAGTCCCGTATCCAAGCGATTGAGAAATTCGTTCAGAGCGACTATTACGTTCATACAGGTAAAGGAGATTAAGGAATGATTGCGGAAACGATACGGGTACTGGACCGGGTAGCAGACCGATATACGTCAGATAGCGAGCTGAATGGACTGCTCAAACAATTTTTCCAACAGAAGGACAAGGAACAGTCCATTTGGGGAGAGCTGACTAAGGCAACACACGATTTGTTCGGGGGCTCCCATGCTATGATCGAAGAAGCGGCTGCTGTAACAGAAATGCTGTTATTGGCGCTCGACGTTGTGGATGACCTGCAGGATGGCGATAACCCGGAGATGCCGTGGATGCTCTGTGGTGCACCCTATGCCTTGAATACCGTACTCTCCCTTGTATTTGCTTCCATAGGCGAGCTAACCAGGGTAAATGCGGAAATTCAGAACAATGGGGGCCACGGTATAATAGATTTGCAGATCGTCAGCAACATGATTTCCATAGCCATACAAGGACAACATCAAGACATAAGTAACACAGTTCACACGGAACAAGATTATATTACAATGATCCACCAGAAGTCTGGCTCCTTACTGAAGCTTGCCTGTTATATCGGATATTCCGCCGCCGGCATGTCCAACCCAGCTGTAAGGGAGCGCATGGATGAGTTCGCTGAGACGATCGGCATCATCAGTCAAATCYGCAACGATGTACGTGACATTACACGATGGGATTTGAAGAATGATCTGCTTCAGAAGAAGAAGACATTGCCTGTGTTGTACCTACTGGCTGACGAGGAAGACATCTTCGGTCCGTTCCGCGACTATTACGAAGGACGCATCGATCGAGATCAATTCCTGCTGCATAAGATGGCCTGCATGACCTACATCGAGCAATCCGGGTGCATCGAATATTCGAACATCATCCAAACCTTATTCCTTAATCGTGCTGAAGAGCTGCTGGAATCGCTAGATGCCGATCCCCAGATGAAAGCGAAATTCCGTGCTCTCACCCTAGGTTCCCATTGTTGACTGAATTCTGATCATTGCTATCTACGTCTTACAGCTCCTCCAGCTTACGCTTTAACAGCTCCGCATCGAAATGCTCGCCGATGAATACAGCTACATCGGGTACTTCCCGTTGCGGCATGATCTTCATGAAATCAAGCTGCCTGTAAGCGTATTGGAACATGAATCGGGCAGATGTATCTGTGAAAGTCAATATTCCTTTGGCTCGATAGACATCCTCAGGCATGTCGTTCATCAACTGTTCGAAGCGTTCGCTGTCAATTGGCTTGTCCATATAATGCGTATACGCCATCACATGGTTGTGTGTATGATGATGGCCTTTTCCCTCGTCATGTCGGTGTTCGTGACGATCAGGACCATGCTCACTACGAGCATGGTCTTCGCTTATGTTGGCGCTTAAGGCCCACACTGCAACCAGATCGAAGTCGCAGCGCACAGTCTCAACAACAGCAGCATGGCCATTCCAGGATGCAGTAAGTTCCCTGCAAGCAATAAGCTGATCCTCAGTTACCAGATCGATCTTATTCAATACAAT
>NZ_JBFUIX010000352.1:0-2220 GCF_056401635.1 Paenibacillus sp. P4_E11
TACCCAGGCTGCAGCAGATCGAGAAATTGCAGCTGGAGGGGATGCAAAAGTTACAGTTGGCAGTGACCTTGTCATTTGGACCAAGCACTTTACCAAATTTGCAGCTTATACACCGGTTACCCCGACTGAAAGCGGTGGCAGCGGCGATGGCAATGGCAGTAGCGGTGGCAGTAGCAGCGCTCCTTCTAATCGTTTTACGCTAGAGGCTTTCTCTAGTGCGGAGTTCACTCTCAACAACGTCAAGTTTTCAATTCCGGAAGGGGCTACGAACAAGACCATTCAAGTGACTGTAGATAAAGTGGCTGACATCTCAAGTCTACCTAAAGATGCCGCCTTGCAATTGCTTGGGGACGTTTACGAAGTTAAGAAAAATAGTGAGGGCGATTTCATTAAGCCTGTTAGGATCATACTGCCTTTTGACAGGTCAAAGGTAGACTTCAACAAGAAGGAGGCAGCAGTCTACTGGCTGAACGAACAAACGAACAAATGGGTGAAGCTGGACAATACGAAGGTGGATCAAGCAAGCGGTACCGTATCTGGTACTGTCATGCATTTCGCGAAGTTCGCCGTGCTCATTTCGGAACGAATTCAGACACCTTCGCCGTCCGCGAGTGAATCGAACTTGACCGACATCAAGGGTCACTGGGCGGAAGCCAGTATTCGAGAATTGATCAAAATGGGGGCAATCAACGGTTATCCCGATCAGACCTTTAAACCGAATAACCCTATTACCAGAGCCGAATTCGTCTCCATCCTGGTGAAGGCATTCAAGTTGACAGCGACGATTAGCAAGAATTTTACMGATTCTACGGATAATTGGGCTAAGGACTCCATCGGTACGGCAGCAACTTTGGGAATTGTATCCGGATTTGAAGACAATACCTTCCGTCCGAGCGATCTGATCACTCGTGAACAAATGGTTGTGATTGTAGTCCGTGCGGTGAAGCTGAGTGCATCGAGCAAATCTGTCAGCTTCAAGGACAATTCTGAGATTTCCAGTTGGGCAATCGAAGATGTAGCAACGGCAGTCGACAAAGGGCTAATCAACGGTTATGAAGATGGTACATTTAGGACACAAGCCAATACCACTCGTGCGGAAGCTACTGCGGTCATTCTTAAAGCAATGGCTCTTAGGAAATAAAATCATAGAATAGAATTAATTAATTTCTTGAAATCAGGGCGCTTCCCATATTGAGGTGGTACCCTGATTTTTTGTCTTCTAGTAAACAGGTGGTTTTGCCTTAGAGATGATACGTCTTTCGGCGCCTCAATCAGCTTGGGCAGACATAACGACGACGACGGTAGCTACCTAATCCTAATGTAGTAACTGCGGCGGACTTGCATATGATAAAAGTAACGGTTAAGAAGCAAAACCTAATGATTATAGTCAGACAAGTTTTCTCTTAGGAGAGAGCTTGTCTTCTTTTTTTGTCTGTGAGGAGAACAAAAGTATACCCGAATTCGGCTATTTTGCTACTTTCGGATAATAGAATGCGCGAAGGCAAGAGGGTAATATTTTAAGTTAGAGGGAACTGGGTAATGAAGTGGTTGGTGTTGATTCATGTATGATCGGCGCTTGGCAATCTAGATGGTGACATTATCGAGTCTATGCCTGTTAATTGCATGAGACACTCGAAGTTAAGGTAATTAGGAGGAATTGACAATGGGAATGAATAGCAAGAGACTGAATCCGCTCGAGGATCAGGGCAACCAGCGATTCACGCGTGGGGCATTTGAAAAGGCGCTTATTAGTCGATTTTACAAAATAATCGTGTTAGGGATTCTGATTGTGACGTTTCTCTCGGCGCCTCAATCAGCGTGGGCAGACACCAATTTGGCTGAAGTGGACGTAGGTGATAATCCAGTAGCAGTAGAGGTGAATCCAGTAACGAACAAAATCTATGTCGTCAATTATAATTCAAACAACGTGACTGTCATTGATGGCGCGGAGTACACGAGGACGTATGTAGCTGCGGGAGATGGGCCTAATGCAGTAGCGGTGAATCCCGAAACGAACAAAATCTATGTCACTAATAATAATTCAGACAACGTGACCGTCATTGACGGCACGAACAACACGACGACGACGGTAGCTGTGGGGGATACTCCTGTAGATATAGGAGTGAATCCCAAAACGAACAAAATCTATGTCGCCAAGTATAATTCACTCTACGTGACCGTCATTGACGGAGCGAGCAACACTACGACGCAGGTAACTAC
>NZ_JBFUIX010000353.1:0-2211 GCF_056401635.1 Paenibacillus sp. P4_E11
CCAACACCAACACCAACACCAACACCAACACCAACACCAACACCAACACCAACACCAACACCAACACCAACACCAACACCAACACCAACACCAACACCAACACCAACACCAACACCAACACCAACACCAACGCCCAAAAAATTCTACATTGATGGGGTTAATATTGAGGTCATTAAGGAAATGGTAGCCAAATCGAACGCTGCACCTGCAGGTTCATTTAAGGATGTACCTGCGAATGCCCCAAATGCGAAAGCGATCGGACTAGCAACTAGGTTTGGGATTATCAAGGGATATGAGGATGGTTCATTTCGAGCTCATGCTACGATAACTAGAGCAGAGTTTGCTTCTCTATTAGTAAGAGCACTTGGGTTAACGTCAGCAGGTGATTCCGACTTTGTAGACACCAAAGGTCACTGGGCAGCAGATGCCATTGCTACATTAAAAACAATAGGAATTGCTGACGGTTACTTAGACGGAACTTTCAAACCGAATCAAACGATAACCAGAGCGGAAATCGCAGCTATGCTTTCAAAAGTAATGAACACGAATTTCGTGAAGCATTCGAAGTTCAAAGATGCTATAGGACACTGGGCAGAGGCAGAGATTGATACATTATCCGATATAGGGATTGTAAAGGGTACGCCGGACGGTTTATTCAAACCGAATGCTAATGCGACTAGATCTGAATCGTTACTCATGATCCTACGTATGCTGAATGCCAGTCTTGATCATTCGCTGGATGTAGAATAGAAGAAATAGAATTGAATTCGGCAGGTACTGGTCAAACGGTATCTGCTTTTTTGTATGCGGCTGAGATGGGGACAGAGTGTTGTCCCAAAGGTCTGATCGGACATCAGATCCGTGCGGCGGACTTGTATATGACAGAGGTACCGGTAAGTAGAACGAAAGTATACCCGAATTCGGCTATTTTGCTACTTTCGTATAATAGAATGCGCAAGGGCAAGAGGGTAATATTTAAAAATGGAGGGGACTGGGTATGAAGTGGTTGGTGTTGATTCATGTATGATCGGCGATTATCGGCGTTGGTCCAACATTATTTGGACACGTGTGGTTAGGAGCAAGCAACGTTGGAACACTGGCCTTGGAAATCTAGATGGTAACATGATCGAGTCTATGCCTGTTAATTGCATGAGACACTCGAAGTTAAGAGAATTAGGAGGGATTTACAATGGGAATGGATGGCAAGAGATTGAATCCGCTCGTGGATCAGAGCAACCAGGGGTTCACAGGTGTGAGATGTGGAAAGGCGCTTATTAGTCGATTTTACAAGATAATCGTGTCCGGGATTCTGATTGTGACGTTTCTCTCGGCGCCTCAATCAGTGCGGGCAGACACCATTGTGACTGAAGTGGCCGCAGGGGATACTCCTTCTGCAGTAGCAGTGAATCCCAAAACGAACAAAATCTATGTCGCCAATTTTGGATCAAGCAACGTGACCGTCATTGACGGAGCGAGCAACAAGACGACGACCTTAGCTACGGGAGATGGGCCTTCTAAAGTAGCGGTGAATCCCGAAACGAACAAAATCTATGTCATCCATAATCTTGCAAACCTCGTGACCGTCATTGACGGCGAGGACAACACGATGACGACGTTATTTACAGGGTTTGAATTTGTAGGGAATCGGTCTGTTGCAGTAGCGGTGAATTCAGTAACAAACAAAATCTATGTCACCAATAGGAATTCAAACAACGTGACCGTCATTGACGGCGTGAGCAACACGACGAAGAAGGTAGCTGTGGAAGCTAGTCCTTCTGAGGTAGCGGTGAATCCAGTAACAAATAAAATCTATGTCACCAATGATGCTTCAGACTACGTGACCGTCATTGACGGCGGGAACAACACGACGACGACGGTAGCTGTGGGGTTTCCTTCTAGAGAAATAGCGGTGAATCCCGAAAYGAACAAAATCTATGTCGCCAATTTTGAATCAGGTAACGTGACCGTCATTGACGGCGCAGACAACACGACGACGAAGGTGGCTGTGGGAACTGAGCCTTCTAAAATAGTGGTGAATCCCGAAACGAACAAAATCTATGTCGCCAATGCAGGTTCAAACAACGTGACCGTCATTGACGGCGAGGACAACACGACGACGACSGTAGCTRCGGGAGATSGRCCTWMTRCAGTAGCGGTGAATCCCGAAATGAACAAAATCTATGTCATCCATAATCTTGCAAACCTCGTGAC
>NZ_JBFUIX010000354.1:0-2205 GCF_056401635.1 Paenibacillus sp. P4_E11
AGGAATGCCGCCTTGACCAGTCGCGTTGCGCTGCCTTCCAGATATGCTCCGCTCTTCAAGTTGTTTACGGTAAACACTTGGCCGTTCTCCGACATTGTAGAGCCGGTGTCATGCACATAATCGCACAGTCGGGACACGAAGCCGCTGGAGCCGCATTCGCGCATATGGTTGCCGCCGGTTTGTACGAGCCTGATGTTGTATGTAGAAATACCGGCGTAATGAGTTGCTGTCGTTATGTTCTCCGTTCCCGGATTGACGTCTCTGCCGCATCGGATAGTCGTGTTGCCGGTTAGCGTTATTTGATCGCGTCCTGCTACGCTGATCCCTGTTCGTGTCGCATCTCTGACCGTGTTGCCGGTTAGTGCCGAACTGAGATCCGTATTGCCCCATATCGTGTCGGCCGGCACGTTAATGCCGAATCCGATCAACTGAGACAGCACGTTTCCGGCTATAACCGCATCGCCGAAGACGCGGATTCCGTCACCCGTGATGTAGTCGATGACGTTGCCACCGATTTTGACCGRCTTCTGGAATTGGGTCAGTATACCGCCGCTTGCCAGCCGGGTTGCCGTAGGCAGCTTTCCCGCCCCGGTTATCGTGTTGCCTTCTATAGAGATGTCTTCGGAAGATTGGGCGAAAGAAGTACCGGATCGATCATATCCATAAACTCCATACTCGTACGGATGCCGGATCGTGTTGCCTTGGACCGAAACCCTCGCATTGCTGGGCTCTACGCCTCCGGCCAAAATTGTAATGGCGGCGGTGAGAACGACCGAGTTGATGCCCGGCATAACGGACTTGGCTCCGGCCTCGTGAATGATGTTATGCGTAATGTCGATATCTTCGCCCTGAGCGATCAAGATAGAGTGGTAACGGGTTGTCTTGATCAGGTTATGATCGACGGTAATACGCTTGTTGCGGGCAAACTCATTGTTGTTCAGCATTTGGCCTATACCGACCGCGTTGTCCCCGATGAAGTTCATTCGGTTGTGCGCGACGGTGACTTCCTCGCACCACTCCACGAGAAATACCGCATTGGCTTTCTGAGCGAAGTCGGTCGGGTTATACAGCTTGTTCCGGCTAATATCCGCCCCGTGAACGGCCTTGAGCCAAATTTGGCTCCCGCGAATCGAGCTGATTTTATTGTTCCGGAAAACAATCTCGGT
Source organism: Paenibacillus sp. P4_E11 (assembly GCF_056401635.1). Lineage (NCBI taxonomy): Bacteria > Bacillati > Bacillota > Bacilli > Caryophanales > Paenibacillaceae > Paenibacillus > Paenibacillus sp. P4_E11. Next base: position 1,167 of record NZ_JBFUIX010000354.1, read on the forward strand.
CGAGAGCGTGGCCGTCTCGCCGCCTACCGCGACTTTCCCCTGTGCGATCAGCCCATCCCAAGCAAAATCATAGATGCGGGTACCGCTTACCTCRCAATGGTGGCAACTGGCGAAGGATACTGCAAACGCATAATTGACGGCAGGACGCGTTCTATCCCATATGTTGCCGCCTTCAGCCTCATCGCGGACGATCTGTCCATCCATACCGATCCCGCTGATCGTAATGTCCGTGCAAGTGTTAAACGAAAAAATTCCTTTGCGGCCCATCTTGTGAAGCGTTCCTTCACCCTCGATTCGCTTGCTATTGTAACCTTGGATGAAAATGGATCCCTCGGCAGCGACGCCATAATCCCCCTTCGGGATAACAGTCTTATAAACAGACTTGACGGTTGTTTCTATTACCATCCGGTTATCGAACCCAGTTGCCCCATCCCAATCGGCTATCGCTCCGAACATTTGCACCGGATAGCTTTCGAGTTCAGGACGACAGAAGCATCCAAGCCCGCCTGGCTGAAACTCGCCGACATCAAGAAGAAAGTTGGAATGACCTGCACGGGATCCGTCCCATGGAACAGTCGGGCTTATTACGGTCCCGCCGTTATGTTCGCTCTTTGGCTTGCCCGGGTTCCAATAGAACATGCCGCCGCCAAAATCCGTATTCACGTGGTATCCCTGCAGGATGTACAGGGTGTCAACTGTCATCGGTGCGGTGAGAAGATCAACCACGCTTTTCAGAACCGCAGTATTACCGTAGTCCTYCAACTTCGGTTCTTTCGGCGGCTTATCCGGTTTCTTATTATCTCCGTATACCGATTCCAATACGGAAGTGGCGTTGGCATGAGCGGAGCCGAGCGTCGAGCCTATGACCGCAGCCCCTGCCATACCAAGCGAAGCCAGCACTGCTCTTCTGCTGATCGCGCCGTTCCGTCCGGTTTGTGTCTCTTCCTCGCTTCGCCCGGTCATCTTTACATGGTTATCGTCCATCGTACATTCCTCCTACTATGTAATGAAATCGCTTAAATACCGATCGAATATAATC